>CAUUUY010000019.1:0-12041 GCA_963548305.1 uncultured Oribacterium sp. | reverse complement strand
CGTATTATGCAGTATTTCACAATGGAGAAAGACTGGCTATGAAGAAAAATATAGAGTTAAACTCGATTCGAGTTGTACGTAAATACTCATAATATATGTTAAGATGGAAAATCCGGAAAGTTTATACTTGCATCAAGTCTTGAATGATATTAAAGAGTTAACTTCCGATCTCACTCTAATTATAATTAGAATTTGCAAATTTTGGTTTTCATGACAGAAATTTTTAGCTTTATAGACAGAAAATAATTGACAGAACAAAGGAGAAAAGTTTATAATCTCCTTTGTTCTATATATTTAGAGCGATGCGTGGCTCAGCTTGGTAGAGCGCTGCGTTCGGGACGCAGAGGTCGCTGGTTCGAATCCAGTCGCATCGACTGTAAGCAACGAGTGGGAGATGCCTAGGCATCTCCTGTTCTTATGTAGGAAGGGTAAAAATGAAAAGAGAAAGTTTTAAGTCACGAATCGGCTTTATTTTGGTGAGTGCGGGTTGTGCCATCGGAATCGGTAACGTTTGGAAGTTTCCCTATCTGGTAGGACAAAACGGCGGAGGAATCTTTGTTCTATTCTACCTCTGCTTCTTGCTTTTAATCGGTCTTCCCATTCTTACTATGGAGCTTGCGGTGGGGAGAGCCAGTAAGAAGTCCGTGGTAAAGGCCTATGAGGTTTTGGAGCCCAAGGGTACCAAGTGGCATTTGCACGGCTGGGTTTGTATTCTGGGCTGTTATCTTTTGATGATGTACTACACCACCGTTTCCGGTTGGATGCTTTCTTATTTCTTTAAATTTGCCTTCGGAACCTTTTCTAAAATTGAACCCTCTCAGGTGGAAAATGTTTTTGGAACCATGCTCAGTCGTCCGGAGGAAATGACTCTATGTATGGCTATTACGGTTATTGGGGGATTTTTGGTTTGCTCTTTAGGACTGCAAAAGGGTCTGGAAAAGATTACTACCATCATGATGGCCTGCCTTTTACTGTTAATTATTGTCTTGGCGGTACATAGCCTGATGCTGCCGGGGGCTCTGGAGGGAGCGAAGTTCTACCTCTTCCCGAATCCGGAAAAGGTGAAGGAAATTGGCCTCTTTCACGTGATTTCTCAGGCTATGAATCAGGCCTTTTTCACCCTTTCTTTAGGGGTTGCGGCTATGGAGATTTTCGGCTCCTATATGTCTGAAGACTATTCTTTAACAGGAGAGGGAATCCGAATCTGTGCTTTGGACACCTTTGTGGCTATCCTTTCCGGTTTAATTATCTTCCCGGCCTGCTTTAGCTTTAATGTGGAGCCCAATGCAGGTCCTCCCCTTATTTTCTTTACTCTGCCCAGAGTATTTATGCACATGGCGGGAGGAAGAATCTGGGGAACCCTCTTCTTTGTTTTTATGACCTTTGCCAGCTTTTCCACCGTTATTGCGGTGTTTGAAAACCTCATTTCCACCAGTATTGATAACTTCCATTGGGATAGAAAGAAGGCGGTTATCGTAAACTGTATTTTAATTCTGCTTTTGAGCATTCCCTGCATTCTTGGATATAATCTTTGGAAGGATCTAAAGCTGATTGGCGGCAGAGATGTATTGGACTCCGAGGACTTTATTGTTAGTAACTTAATTCTTCCCATCGGCTCTCTGGTTTATCTTTTGTTCTGCGTAAGCAAGTGGGGTATGGGCTTCCCCAGATATTTGGAGGAATGTAATAAGGGCGAGGGTGTGAAAATGCCGGCTTTCCTCCTAAACTATTTCCGTTTTGTTTTGCCAATTTTCATTTTACTTCTCCTGTTCCAGGGCTTATTATAAAAGGAACTGTTGTTTTGCTTTGATCCGGGAGGTAGGAGCAGGATGAATATTCGAGAAGAAATGGAGAAAATGGAAAAGGAGATTCTCTCTCCCTTTGCTTGTTGTAGCGTGGACTCTTTGGGAAGAGATCTTCCGGAGGAAGAGGACGATATCCGAACCATTTTCCAAAGAGATAGAGACAGGATTTTACATTCCAAGGCCTTTCGCCGGCTAAAGCATAAGACCCAGGTCTTTATTCAGCCGGAGGGGGACCATTATCGTACCAGACTGACGCATACCTTGGAGGTAAGTCAGATTGCCAGAAGCATTGCCAAGGCTCTTCGCTTAAATGAAGACCTTACCGAGGCCATTGCCTTAGGCCATGATTTAGGCCATACTCCCTTTGGCCATGCCGGAGAGAGGGCCTTAAACAAGCTATGCTCCGGAGGCTTTTCTCATGTGGACCAAAGTATCCGGATTGTGGAGATTTTAGAAAAAAACGGTAAAGGACTGAACCTTAGCAAAGAGGTTCGGGACGGCATACAAAATCATAGAAGCTCAGGAAAACCCAAGACTTTAGAGGGGCAGGCGGTTCGTTTTGCGGATAAGATTGCCTACCTAAATCATGATGTGGATGACGGGATTCGGGCAGGACTTTTCCGGGAGGAGGAGCTTCCGGTGGAATTTCGGAAGGTGCTGGGCTTTACCGCAAGAGAGAGGCTAAATACTTTGATTCGCTCCGTCATCTTTACCTCCAGGGGGAAGGATAAGCTTTCCATGGAGCCCATGATGGAAGAAAATATGCAGGGCTTAAGGAAGTGGATGTTTCAAAATGTTTACACCAGCAGTAAGGCCAAGGAAGAAGAGTGGAAGGTAGACGGTATGCTGAAGCTCTTATTTTCCTTTTATCAGGAGCACCCTCTGGAAATGGCGGAGGAATATCGTTTTCTGCTGAAAAAGGGGGAAGAGGAAGGGAAGGAAGATCCCAAGCTCCTTTTGGACCGCATTGTTGCGGATTACATTTCCGGCATGACGGATGAGTATTGCAGCCACAAGTTCATGGAGTATTTTGTTCCGAAGGCCTGGGAGAAGGACTGATATGTACTATGGAGAAGATATCGTAGAGGAAATCCGGCAAAGAACGGATATCGTGGATTTAATAGGACAATATGTACATTTGAAAAAGAAGGGCTCCAGCTACTTTGGGCTCTGTCCTTTTCATGGGGAGAAAACTCCCTCTTTTTCTGTTTCTCCCGGGAAACAGATTTTTTATTGCTTTGGTTGCGGTAAGGCGGGGGACAGCATCCGCTTTATGATGGAGTATGAGAATCTAAGCTTTGTGGAGGCAATAGAGCAGCTGGCGGAGCGGGCAAATGTCACTCTTCCCGAAAAAAGTAGCGGAGGCAATAAGGGGGAAGAAGACCTTCGGTATAAGCTACTGGAAATCAACAAAAATGCCGCCCTTTTCTTCGTAAAACAGCTTCGCAGCCCCAAGGGAAAGCTGGGCTTACAGTATTTGGGAAAGAGAGCCTTAAGCGGAGAAAGCATTACCCACTTCGGTCTTGGCTATGCGGTACAGGAAAAGGATGCCTTGTATCAATATTGTAAATCCCTGGGCTATGAGGATTCCTTGCTACAGGCTTCCGGTTTATTTACTTTTAAAGAAAACGGTGTTCGAGATAAATTTTTTAATCGAGTGATTTTCCCCATTATGGATCTTCATCATCGGGTAATCGGTTTTGGAGGAAGAGTCATGGGGGACGGGGAGCCCAAGTACCTGAACTCTCCGGAAACCAAACTTTTTGACAAATCCAGAAATCTTTTTGCCCTGAATTTTGCCAGAAGAAGCAGAGAATCCTATCTGATTCTATGCGAAGGCTATATGGATGTGATTTCCATGCATCAGGCAGGCTGTATTGAAGCGGTGGCGGCATTGGGAACAGCCTTTACGGAGCAACAGGCCGCCCTTTTAAAGCGTTTTACCTCCACGGTGCTTCTTTGCTTTGACAGTGACAATGCAGGAAGAAAGGCTTGTAAGAGAGCCATTCCCATTTTACGGGAAAAGGAAATCCAGGCGAAGGTCATTTCCCTAAAGCCCTATAAGGACCCGGATGAGTTTTTAAAGGCGGAGGGGAAGGATGCTCTTCTGGAGCGGATTCATAATGCAAAAAATGCCTTCTTGTGGGAGGTGGAGGAATTAAAGTCCGGCTTCAACCTGCAAGACCCGGGGGAGATGCAGGGCTATATGGAGGCGATTGCCGCCCTGCTTAGGGATTGCTTTTCCGACCCTGTGGAGCTGGAAAATTATTGCAAGGCAGTGGCCAGAGAGCAGCTTTTATCCGCGGAGAATCTTTTGTATCTGGTACAAAAGGGGGAAGAAAAATCCCAGCTTTCTTTTGCTCTTTCCAAGCAGGGAAGACGGGAGGAGAATAAGCGGGAAAAGAGCTTAACGGATAATTTGGAGGAGCAGTTCCTTTCCCTACTATTGCAAAAGGAGGAGTGGATTGGGCCGGTTTCTCAGTACATCAAGGCAGAGGACCTTAGGGAGGAGCTTTGCAGGCAGGTCTTCCTTTCTTTACAGGAGGGAAAGGCCGTACAGGAAATCATGGACGGTTTCCGAGGAGAGGAAGAAAAATACCAAAAGTGTATGGCGCTTTATCATGGAGACCTGTATCATTTGGATCTGGAAAGACAGGAAGAGGAAAGAATGCTTCTGGACTTTATCCGGCAGATTAAATTGCGGGGGATTGAAAAGGCTATTGCAGAGGCTATGGACGGAGAGGAGCTTTCCCGTTTGTTCCGGGAGAAGGATAAGTGGGAGCATTTCTCCGGCTTTTCCGGATAAAAGACTTAAAAAAGCTATATTTGGCTTCGCAGAGATTACAGTTTGGATATAGAGATTGGATTTTTTTACGAAATATAGTCTTTGCCGGTATATCGAGGCGAAAAGAGTTTTGGGGAAAGATAAAAAGGTTTCGGGGGAATTTCTTTTCTCACTAAAGGAGTGTGTAGATGAAGGGACTTGGGGCAAGGATACAGACTATGGTGGACTTATATCCGGTGGTGGACAGTATTGCGGATATCGGTTGCGACCATGGCTATACCGCCATTGCCTTATATGAGGCGGGAAAGGCGGAGAAGCTTTTTGCCTGTGATATCGGAAAAGAGCCCTTGGAGATGGCAAAGAAAAATGTGCGTTTCAGAGGGCTGGAGGACAAAATCACTTGCCGTCTGGGAAATGGTTTGGAAGCCTTGGAAAAGGGAGAATGTAAGCATCTTCTTCTCTCCGGTATGGGGGGGATATTGATGATTCAGATTTTGGAAAGGCGAATAGAGGAGTTTGAAACGATTTTACTTTCTCCCCAGTCCGACTATGAGAAGGTTCGACGCTTTTTATATCCCTATATGGAGCTTGTGGAAGACTGCTATGTGAAGGAGAAAAATAAGTTCTATCGTATCTTACTGGCGAAAAAGCGTAGAAATTCAGATAGGGAAAAAAATACTTTGGATACCGGGGCGAAAGTCCCGGAGCTTAAGGCGACAAATTCGGATGCCGAGAGAATCAGTATGAATATTGGGGGAAAAGAATCGGAGATCGAGAGAACAACTTCGGACTCTTTCGAAATATCCAAAGTGGAATGGGAGTTTGGCTGGCTTCCTCTGGCAAAAAAGGATCCGGTTTTAAAGGAGCTTTTAGAGGATGAGGAAAGGCATTTGGAAGAAATGCTTTTGAAAAATCCCCAAAAGGCGATAGCAGAGAAGCTGGAACGGGTGAAAGAGGGGCTTGGGTACTTTGGATAGGAGAAATAAATAGGAGAAATAATATGAAAAAACAAGAGCTGATTTCCTTTTTGGAGGAATTTGCACCGAAGCAGTATGCGGAGCACTGGGATAATGTGGGATTTTTGCTGGGAAAGAAGGAAGAAGAGCTTAGCAAGGTCTATGTCTGTCTGGATGTGCAGAGAAGGTCGGTGGAAGAGGCTATTGCCCATTCTTGTAATTTTATTTTGAGCCACCATCCCTTTATCTTTCAGGGGATGAAATCTGTTACCGGAGACAATGAGCAGGGAAGGTTGCTTCTTACTTTGGCGGAACATAAGATTTCCGTCTTTAGCATGCACACCAACTTCGACAGCGTAAAGGAGGGCATGGGAGATTTGATTTGCTCTAAGCTATCTTGGAAAAAGGAGGGGGTGCTTCAGGAAGTTTCTCCCGGCTTGGAGGGCATATCTCAGGGGATAGGATTTTACACTCGGGTGGATAAGGCATTTAGCTGTGAAGAACTTGCGGCCTATGTGAAGGAAAAGGCTGCTCTTCCCTATATTGAGTACTTTGACAGCGGAAAGCCCATCCAAAAAATTGCGGTTTGCCCGGGTTCCGGAAAGAGCTTTATGAAGGATGTGATTGCTAGCGGTGCAGACGCTTATATCACCGGAGACTTGGGACACCATGATGCAGTGGATGCCTTGGGAGAGGGGCTTAGCCTTCTTAATGCAGGGCATTACGGCTTGGAGCGATTCTTCGTGCCTTATATGAGCGAGCAGATTCGCCGACATTTTCCTAAGATAGATTGCGTAGAGGAAAAGGAAGTTTTCTTAGGAAAAATTCTGTAAAACTAAATAGAAAGGTCAGGGATGTCCATGAAAATTACAGCAAAAGGAAGAGTGGTAGAGTTAGAGGAGGGAAGTAAGTTTCAAGACTTGGTTCCCTTGTTTCAGGATATGGAGGAGTATCCAATCGTTTTGGTACGCTTTGGAAAGCGTATTTATGAGTTGCATAAGAGAATTCCCAATGTAGATCAGGAATGTACATTTTTAACCTTGAAGGATAGTATCGGTATGAAGAGTTATCACCGCTCTGCCGTATTTATGCTTTTAAAAGCTTTTTATCATCATTGTAAGGATGTGCCGGGCTTTAGAGTCAATATGGATTACACTCTTGGGGGCGGTTTTTACGGCTTCCTCTCCGGAGATGTGCAGATTACGAAGGAGCTTTTAGAGAAGGTAAAGGCTTCCATGCATGAGTATGCGGAAAAGAAGATGCCGATTATGAAGCGCTCCGTTTCCACCGAGGATGCCAGAGCTATCTTCCGGGAGGTAGGCATGCACTCCAAGGAGGAGCTCTTCCGTTATCGTATGACCAGCCGTGTCAATATTTACTCCCTGGGGAATTTCCAGGATTATTTCTACGGCTATATGCTGCAAAACACTTCTTATGTAACTTTATTTGACCTGCTTCCCTATGGAGACGGTTTTATCCTGCTTTTGCCAACACCGGAGAAACCCGATGAGCTTCCGGAGTTCCGTCCGATGGATAAGCTTTATCAGGTGCAAAAGGAATCCTCCCTTTGGGCCAGAAAGGTGGGAATCGGGGATATCGGCGCCTTGAATAAGCAGATTGTTCAGGGAGATACGGATTCTCTTATTCTGATGCAGGAAGCTTATTTTGAGAAGCAAATCGGAAATATCGCCATGTCTATTTTTAAGGAGAAGAAGCGAGTGGTACTGATTGCGGGACCTTCTTCCTCCGGAAAAACCAGCTTTTCCAAGCGTTTAAGCATTCAGCTTTCCGCACTTGGACTAAAGCCTCATGCTATCTCTGTAGATAACTATTTCAGAGCCAGAGTGGAGGCTCCCAGAGATGAGGAAGGAAATTATGACTTTGAGTCCATTCAGTGTGTGGATTTGGAGTTGTTTAACAAGGATATGCTCTCTCTTCTTTCCGGAGAAAGGGTGGAGCTTCCCCGTTACAATTTCTTCACAGGGGAAAGAGAGTATAAGGGAGATTATCTGAAAATGGAGGCGGAGGATGTCTTGGTTATCGAGGGTATCCACTGCTTAAATGACTTAATGTCCACCTCCCTGCCGGAGGAAAGTAAGTTCCGCATTTACATTTCCGCTTTAACACCCCTGAACATTGATGAGCATAACCGTATTCCTACAACGGATGTGCGCCTGCTTCGTAGAATGGTAAGAGATAACAGAACCAGAGGCTATTCTGCGGAAGATACCATTTCCATCTGGAAAAATGTAAGACGGGGCGAAGACAATTACATTTTCCCCTTCCAGGAGAGAGCGGATGTGATGGTAAACTCTGCACTGATTTATGAGCTTGCAGTTTTGAAGATTTTTGCCCAGCCTCTGTTGTTCCAGATTGAAAATGACAGTCCTGCCTACCAGGAGGCTAAGCGTCTCCTAAAGTTCCTGGACTATGTGCTTCCTGTAAGCCCGGAGTCCATTCCGAAGAACTCCATAATTCGTGAGTTTATTGGCGGTTCCTGCTTGCATGTGGGGTAAAGCCTTGATTGGAATGTAGATTTAAAATTGAAATCTATAGCATAAAAAATGTCAAAAAACTTTAGCTGATTTTTCAAACCGAAATTAGCTAAAGTTTTTTTATTAGAAAAACTAAAATATAGAAAAAAACCATAGAATCATCAACATATTAGTGTATATCATGGATTTTTGCAAAATATATAAAGTTTAAAACAAAAATATTGTTTAAATCATACTTATCTGATATACTATAAAAGCAGAAAAAAGGAGGCGCGTGGGATGAAATTACTTTATGTAAAAGCCAAAAATTTTAAAAACTGTATAGAGGGATTTACCATTGATTTGGTGGCCAAATCGAGGAAGACTGCAGAAGATAAAGAGTATGAACTACAGGAGATTGCGCCTGATTTATATGTTTATAATACGATGGCATTTATTGGAAAAAATGCGTCCGGAAAAACCTCTGCATTGGAACTTTTGGATGCTTGCTATTCTATTTTGGGAGACTTTCGCTTAGAAGATAAACACTATGACTATGACGGTGTAGAATTGGAGATAGTCTTTTATCATGCAGGATTTATTTATAAGTATGAAAGTTTATTGGCTACGGACATATCTCTCAGTAATCAGGCAATTTTTAAAGAGGAAAAGCTGTATAGAAAAAAATATTATAAAAGTCGTATTCATGAACTGTATGAAGATAGTTCTTTCGAGAAAATGGATGAGTATGGAACATTGCCGGAGGATATATCCAAAGTATTTTTTGTCTTAGAGAAAAAAAGTACAAGAGCTATTTATTTCGAAAGTTTTGGAAATGGAGCAGAGACTTATCGTATGATTTTCAAAGCCTTAAAAAATTACAGCATAGATACTTTGGTTTTGGAAAATATTATGCGTATTTTTGATGACAATATTGAACATTTACAAAGCTTGGACGAACATAATTACAGATTGGTTTTTAACGGGGAAGAGAAGTATCTTTCTGATAGCCAGTTGATTTATATCTTGTCTAGCGGTACAACAAAGGGATTACTACTGTATACCTTAATGGTTGCTTCTTTAAAAGAAGGTTTTGATCTTTTGGTTGATGAGGTAGAAAATCATTTTCATAAAACTCTTGTGGAAAATATGATTAGTTTGTATAAGGATAAATCGGTCAATAAGAAGAATGCTTCTTTAATCTTTACTACTCACTATTGTGAGGTTTTGGATCAGATGGGACGACAGGATAACATATGGATTTGTAAGTCAGGAAAGCATGTATCCCTCTCTAATATGTATGAAGACTATCAAATCAGGACTGAACTTCTGAAAAGCAAGCAGTATTATAACAATGCTTTTCAAACTGCTGTAAATTATGAAGAGCTGATGAGCTTAAAGAGGAAGCTAAAGGAATGAAAAGATTAATCATGTGCGAAGGGGCAAATGAACTGGAAATTGTTCGTATCCTCTTGGCAAATAATCGATTAGTCTTTGGAGAGGATGAATTATTGGGCTTGACTCCCTATCATGCAAGACAAATTACCGGTAATGGACAGGTGCGGACAGAATTAAACATTTATCCCGGCAATGATGTATTAATTATGCGGATAGGAGATGCACAAAAGGAAAGGTTAAAGATACCGGAAGACTACAAAGGCAAGATTATAGGAATTGAGAAGTATTGTACTAAACCGGAATTGGAAATGTTGTTTCTAATTGCAGAAGATAAAGTCGCTGAGTTTGAGAAGAATAAATCCACAGTAAAACCTAAGGATTTTGCTAAAATGCATATAAGCTTAGGCAGGAAAAAGTACGATAACAGTACGAAATTTTATAAAGATTATTTTGGTGATAGAGTGGATGTTTTGGTACAGACTATCCTTGAATACAAAAGGATAAAATCTTCTCATAAAAAAGAGGAGCTGTATTTAGCGGATTTGATAAAACACAAATAGAGGTAGAGCTGTAAAAGTTTCCATGTTTAATCTATATAATGCATGCTATACGAGAAATGCTTTTTAAGAATACAGTATAGACCTGAAAGGAGGAATGTGAGACTACCCCTATTCAGGTCTATATTATATTAAAAAGCAATATATTTTTATATTTCAATTTCAGTATTCGGAAATTCAAAGCCCTCATCATACCATTCTAAGAAGGAATGCTTCTCTCCGTCGGTTTTTAGGCCCAAGATGGTATTGATGGACACATTTTCCGTGGAGCGGAAGATATTTTTCTCGATAAAGGGATTCACCTCCTTTAGGGAAGCAATCAGTTTCTTAATCTCCAAGCGCTTGGAGCTGGTGGTGCCGTCCACATGGCAGGAGCTGCAGGTTTCGGTGAATTTGCAGGCACACTGGATAAAGTTTAACTGGTTATAATTTCGCCAATGGATAATGTCTTCCTCCCGAACATAGTAGAGGGGACGAATCAACTCCATTCCTTCAAAGTTTGTGGAATGGAGTTTGGGCATCATGGCCTGGAATTGTCCACTGTAAAGCATTCCCATTAAGACGGTTTCAATGACGTCATCAAAGTGGTGTCCAAGGGCGATTTTGTTGCAGCCCAGCTCCTTTGCCTTGGAATACAGGTGTCCTCTTCGCATTCTGGCACAAACATAGCAGGGAGAGGAGTCTATGGTGAAAACCGATTCAAAAATATCACTTTGGAAAAACTCCAAGGGAATCCCCAGAAGAGCGGCATTTTCCTCAATAATCTGTCGATTGTAGGCGTTATAGCCCGGATCCATACAGAGAAAATGCAGGGTAAAGGGGAATTTGTTGTGCCGTTTTAACTCTTGGAAAAGCTTTGCCATAATCATGGAATCTTTACCGCCGGAAATGCAGACACAGATGGAATCACCCTCTTGAATCAACTCATAATCATTGATGGCCTTGGCAAAGGGGGTAAAGATAGACTTTTTGAATTTTTTTCTAAGGCTTAATTCGATTTCCTTCTGTCGTTCCTCCTGTTTTGCGGCCTTCTTGATTTGCTGCAAAACATATTTCCCATATCCTCCCTCCAGATTTGCCACCTGATAGCCCCTGTCGGAAAGTCGTTCACCAAGCTCTCTGGAAAGGGTGCCGTATTTGCAGTAAAGGAGATACTGTCCTTCTATGGACAGGGGAATTTCCTCCCCCAGCAAAGTCTCTATGGGATAGGAGAGGGCCTTGTCCATGTGTCCGATTTCATATTCCTCTGCTTCCCTTAGGTCAATGGGGGTATAGTGTTTATATTCTTCCTTCTCCCAGGCTTCCGGGGAGATTTCTTTGATTTTACTCATGTTTCAGTCCTTCTCAATAATGTAATAGAAGTATTCTTTTTAAAATAATCACAGTATTCTTTTTAAAATACACCGAAGCAGTATAGCATAAAGAGACTATGGAAGCAAAATAAAGCATATTATGAAGATATAGCCTAAGGTATAGAATAGTCGGAAAGGGAAAGAAAAGACGATCAAGGGGACAATAAAGCTAAGAGAGGCAAAATAATACTTGTCAGAAAAAGGAACTTAGGCTATGCTCTTTTAGAAAATATTAGCCTAGGCTAACATAAATCAAAACAGCATAAAGTAATGATAGCATTGAAAGCATTATGCAAAGAAGAGTGCTTGTCATGTTGGATGCTTATCGAGTAGTGGAGAAGTAATTTGAATTATCAAGAAAAGGAGAAATGACATGAATCCCATGGAGTTAATGCAGTTTAGTAGAGATTTGGATGATTTTCAGGCAAACCACCCCAAGGTAGCTAAGTTCCTACAAATAGAATTTGGCAAGGGCTTACCGGAAGGAACCATTCTGGAGTTAAAGATTCAAAGACCGGGGGAAGAAGAGAAAGTTACTAATCTGCGGGTTAAGCCGGAGGATAAGGGCTTGGCGAACCGTTTTAAAAAAGGCTAAATGAGATACCTCGCGCACTTCGAGGGAAACTCGTTAAGAAAATATATGAGCATACCTAATGGGTATGCTCATTTATTTCTTCTTCCTCTGTTTTGGAAAAGAGTATTTTTTGGCTGTGG
>CAUUUY010000018.1:0-12265 GCA_963548305.1 uncultured Oribacterium sp. | reverse complement strand
GCAAAAACCATCCTTTGGGCGCTGGAACGGCAGCTTTCCGGCGGGGACTTTCAGGTGGCAGCTTTGGAGCGGGATTTTCACTATGAAAGCGATACCCTGTCCTTCCAGGGAAGGGTGGACCGGGTGGACAGCTATCTGGATGAGGAGAAGAATTACTATCTGAAGGTTTTGGACTATAAGAGTGGAAATACGGATTTTTCCTTGGATCTTTTAAAGGCGGGACTACAGATTCAGCTTCCCCTCTACCTATCCATCTTATTGGAAGAGGAGAGAAAGAGACATCCGGACTACAAATTACATCCTGCGGGGCTGTTTTATTTCACTATGGATAACCCCAGTCTAAGCTTTAAGGGACAGTCCGAGGAAGAGCTTTTTCAGGAAAAGCTGAAGGCTTCAAGACCGAAGGGCTTAATCAACGGGGATAAGGACATCATTTTCCGCATGGACAGGGAGCTAAAGGGGGACAGCCTTTTGCTTCCTGTAAAGGAGAAGAACGGCTCTATAGAGGAAAAGGGCTCAGTTGCCAAGGAAGAAAAGATTCTGGCCATGCTTTCCTATGTGCGGGAGAGGGTGGAAGAGGATTGTAAGAGAATCCTGGAGGGGGAGAAGGCCATTTCCCCTATCCGAGAGACCATGGATAAGACGGCCTGCAGCTACTGCCCTTATCACAGCATCTGCGGCTTTGACCCGGATCTCCCCGGATTTTCCTATAGAAGCCTGGAAAAAGGCGAGGAAGAGGCGATTTGGGACGAGTGGATAGAGAAGTATCAAAAGAAAGGGTAGTAAAATGGCATTGTGGACGGAAGAGCAAAAGGCGGTAATCGCCCATAGAGAAGGAAATCTGCTGGTCTCCGCGGCGGCAGGTTCCGGAAAGACGGCAGTGCTGGTGGAACACGTGCTGTCCATGATTTTAGAGGAAAATGCTTCCCTTTCCTCCTTGGTTTTGATGACCTTTACCGAGGCTGCGGCGGAGGAAATGAAGGAGAGAATCAAAAAACGCTTGGAAGAGCATTTGCAAAAGGGCTATGACAAGCGGATTCTTCGGGAAATTGCCCTGCTCCCCACCGCAAATATCAGTACCATTCACGCCTTTTGTAAGCGATTAATCGAGGAAAATTATGCAGGCCTTTCTATAGACGCCCATTTTCGGATTGGGGATACCGGGGAAATGTCCCTGCTCCAATCGGATATTTTAGAGGAGCTTCTGGAGGAGGAGTACGAAAAGAAGGAAGAGTCCTTCCTGGCCTTTGTGGATCAGTTCTCCATGGGAAAGAAGGACAAGGGCATAGAGGAGCTGATTCTAAAGCTTTATAACCTGGCCAGCGCCATGCCCTTTCCCAAGGCCTATTTGCAGGGGCTTTTAGAGGAAGACGCCCATTCTCGCAGGGAGAAGTGGGAAAGGGACCTCTACGAAGATATGAAGAGCAGACTGGAAAATCTGTCTCTCCTCTATGAAGACGCCCTAGACCTATGCCGAGAGCCAAACGGCCCTATAGAGTATGAAGAGCGGATATTAGAAGAAAGGGATCAGTGCCTTGCCCTTGCAAATGCGGATAATCTGGAAGACTTGGTTAGAGGATTGGAGAGTTTAAACTTTGGGCGCCTAAAGAGCACGAAGTCAGAGGGAAAAGATCTGGTAAAGTCCCTTCGGGAAAGAGGAAAGAAGACGCTGAAGGCCTGGCAGGAAAACTATAGGCTGCTTCCAAAAGAGCTGGAAGAGGAAGTGGAGGAAAAGGGACAAAAGCGAATCCTGGAGCTTGTGCGGCTTTGCCTTCTCTTTTTGGAGCGCTATCAAAAGGAAAAGGAAGAAAGGGCGGTACTGGACTTTTCGGACTTGGAGCATTTTGCGTTGAAGCTTTTGTATCAAGATGGAGACAATGGAGCTATCGAGGGAGAGGCGGAAATCAAGGCTGAGACGGAAATTAATCATGAGATAGAAGCCGGTAAATATGGTACTAAAGAGATAGAGATGGGGAAAGAGAAGGAAGTCCGCTATAGTGCCTTGGCGGATGAGCTGGCTAAGTCCTATCGGGAAATCCTGGTGGATGAGTATCAGGATTCAAACCTTGTGCAGGAGTATATTGTTCGTGCTCTATCCCAGGAGCGTTTCGGAAAGCCCAATGTCTTTCAGGTGGGGGATGTAAAGCAAAGCATTTATCGATTCCGAATGGCAAGACCGGAGCTATTCCTGGAAAAATATCATGACGAAAGCTATCCCAAAATCTTCCTTCGGAAGAACTTTCGTTCCGATGAAGGAGTGCTTTCTGCTGTAAATGCCCTGTTCTTTAAGATTATGAAAAAGGACTTCGGGGGAATCGAATATGACTTGGAGAACAGTCTATTCCTGGGGAAGGTAAAGAAAGAAGAGCAGGTTAAAGAGCATAGTGACGAAGAGTTAGAGCAAGAGAAAAAGCCGGAAAAGAATGTAGGAGAAAATCAAGGCGAAGAAGATAAAGCGCAAAGTGGCGAAGAGCATAAAGATAAGCCGGAGGGTGAGTCTCCAATTAAAGTCAAGCAGAGACGGGATCAAACGGAACTGCTTCTCTTAGAGTTGGAAAAAACCGGCTCTACAGGGGAAGAGGGGGACGAAGATAGTAAAGAGGAAGATAGTAAAGGGGACGATGGTAATAGCGCTTCCAAAAGCGCCTCCAACAGTTCCTCCGGAAAATCCCTTAGTAAGCTGGAGCTGGAATGTAAGATGATTGCGGCAAAGGTTCGTAAGCTTTTGGAAAAGGGCTATGCCTATAAAGATATGGTGATCCTCCTTCGTTCTCCCCACAGTGTTTCCAGAGAAATGGTGGATATCTTCGGAAAGGAAGGCATCCCTGCCTATGCGGAGCTAAAAACCGGCTATTATTCTGCGGTGGAGGTGGAAACGGTTCTATCCTTCCTTGCCATCATTGATAATCCAAGACAGGATATCCCCATGGCAGCAGTCCTACGCTCCCCCTTATTTTCCTTTACGGATGAAGAGCTGGGGCAGATTGTGCTGGTGAAGGGAAGCCTATACGAAAAGCCCTATGATAAGACCAAGGAAAATGCGGTAAATCTATCTTTACAGACAGAAAAAGCATTGGCTCCTGCTTTGGAAGAGAAATGGCAGAATTTCCAAAATAAACTGGAACGCTACCGTAGACTATCCCGTTCCCTACGGCTTCATTCCTTACTGACTTTAATTTATGAAGAAACGGATTACTACAACTATGTGCGGGCGCTGCCCTTGGGGGAGAAGCGGCAGGCGAATCTTGATCAGCTTTTAGAGGATGCCAAGCAGTTTGAAAAGGGAAGCTACAGCGGCCTATTCCATTTTATCCGCTATATTGAAAAGGTGAAAAAGCAGGAGCAGGATCAGGGAGAGGCAACGGTGTTCTCGGAAAAGGACGACCTGCTTCGGATTATGTCCATCCACCACTCTAAGGGACTACAGTTTAAGGTGGTCTTCCTTTCCCAACTGCATAAGACCTTTAACAAGATGGATTCCAAGGCAAAAATGCTTATGGATTCGGAGTTGGGACTGGCCGCGGATTACTTGGATTTGGAGACAAGAATAAAGTATCCCTCCCTCCACAAAATCGCCATTAAGGAAAAGGGGGAGCGGGAGAGCCTTGGGGAAGAGCTTCGGGTGCTTTATGTTGCCATGACCAGAGCAGAGGAAAAGCTGATTCTCACCGGCGTTTGTAAAAATGAAGAGGATTTAATCAAGAAATTCCCGGTGCAAGAGCGACTGTCTCTGGAGGATATCCGAGGAGCGAGTTCTTATCTTGCCTGGATTTTAATGGCCTATTCCCGGAGCTTCTTTGAAAGTACCAAAACCGAAGAAATCGCCCTTCGTTTTCTCTCTAAAGAGGATTTGGAGGAAAATGAAGGAAAAGCCCTGGGAGAAGCCATTTCCCTTGAGAAAAAGCTCTACGAGTTTTTGGGAACAGGACGGGAAACGACAGAGGCGGAAAAGCTTATGGAAGAGCATTTTTCCTATGTCTATCCCTTTGAGAAAAGCACCCACAGAAGTCCCAAGTACTCCGTTTCTTTATTGAAAATGAAGGCCATGGAGGAGCATGGCGAGGCGCTTTCTGAAACCGGGCAGGAAGGAAAGGCAGTTGCCCCGGAGTGGGATGAGGCTAATGCTAATGCTAATGCTGAAGAAAAGCAGCAGGCCACAGAAAAGCCCGACAGCCCCTTAATTCAGAAGATGAAAGCAGAGGGAAAAAATATAGGAGCGGCAATAGGCGACAGCTATCACCATGCCTTAGCCTTTTATGATTACTCTAAAGATATTTCCCAGTTATCCGACTTTCTCTCTCCGGAGGAATATGGTTTACTGAATCAAGAGAAGCTTAAGAAGTTCTTAGACTCATCCTTAGGACAGCTTTTTGCCAAGGCCTATAAGGAAAATACCCTTTACCGGGAACAGCATTTTATGCAGGAAGTGGAGTATGAGAAGCTGTTTCCGGAGGATGGTGCAGAAGAAGGCGTAGAAGAAGCCGTATCAAGCAATGCAGCTAGTGTGGAAAGCGATGCAGGAAGCGTGGAAAGTAATGGGGATAGAACTGTAGATAGAAGTACTGAAAAGGTAATCCTCCAAGGAATCATTGATGCCTTTATTATGGAGGAAGAGGGCATTATCCTTGTGGATTATAAGACCGACCGGGTAAAGGACGGAGAAGAGCTAAGGAATCGTTACCAAAAGCAAATCGACTTATACAGCGAAGCCTTGGAGCAGATTTTAGGGAAAAAAGTAAGGCGGAGAGTCCTTTATTCCTTCTCCTTAGGAGAGGAAGTGGACTTGTAGGTTGTGGCAAAGAAGGACTTGCATAAGTCTTTTCCTAGGCACTATAATGAGTAATTGTGTGAGCCTTTAAAAAAGGCGGTTTATCTATCTTGTTGCCATTGGACGAACTGAAGAAAAGGGGAAAGAAAAATGAATCATGAGCGGATTCTCGTATTGGATTTTGGTGGACAGTACAACCAGTTGATTGCCCGGAGAGTAAGAGACGAAGGGGTTTATGCAGAGGTTTACAGTTCCGACATTGGCATAGAGAAGATTAAAGAATTAAGTCCTAAGGGAATAATCTTTACCGGGGGACCCCAGTCCGTGTACAAAGAGGAAAGCCAGCATATTGGAAAGGAAATTTTCGAGCTAGGCATCCCCATTTTCGGCTTCTGCTATGGAGCACAGCTTATCGCCTATGAGCTTGGAGGAGAGGTGGCTACCGCCCCTGTCAGCGAATACGGAAAGACAGAAACCCATGTAGAGAAGTCTTCCGTGCTTTTCTCCGATGTAGCGGAAGAGACCACCGTTTTCATGTCCCACACCGACTATATTGCCAAGGTGCCGGAGGGCTTTCAGATTACCGCCCATACCGAGCATTGTCCTGTTGCGGGAATGGAAGATGGGAAGAGACAGATTTATGCGGTGCAGTTCCATCCGGAGGTACAGCATAGCGTAGAAGGGCAGAAGATGATTCATCATTTTCTCTATGATGTCTGCAAATGTACCGGAGACTGGAAAATGGCGTCCTTCGTGGAGGAGCAGGTTTCCCTTTTGAAAAATAAAATTGGATCCGGCAAGGTGCTTTTAGCCCTTTCCGGCGGTGTGGACAGCTCTGTTGCAGCAGGGCTTCTTTCCAGAGCCATTGGAAAGCAGCTGTACTGCGTATTCGTGGACCACGGTCTTCTTCGGAAAAATGAAGGAGATCAGGTGGAGGAAATCTTCGGAGAAAATGGAGATTTCGAGTTAAACTTCGTCCGGGTAAATGCGGGCGAAGAGTATTTTGAGAAATTAGCCGGAGTGGAAGATCCGGAGAAGAAGAGAAAGATTATCGGAGAGCAGTTTATCCGTATCTTTGAGCGTGAAGCAAATAAAATCGGTGCTGTGGACTTCCTTGCCCAGGGAACCATTTACGCTGACGTGGTGGAATCCGGCCTTGGAAAGGGCGCAGTGATTAAGTCCCACCACAATGTAGGCGGTCTTCCCAAGAACATTTCCTTTAAGGAAATTGTAGAGCCACTGCGCCTGCTCTTTAAGGACGAGGTGCGTAAGGTGGGACTGGAGCTTGGACTTCCGGAGCATTTGGTTTATCGTCAGCCCTTCCCGGGACCGGGACTTGGGGTAAGAATCATCGGAGAAGTAACTCCGGAGAAGGTTCGCATGGTACAGGATGCGGACTTCATTTACCGTGAAGAAATCGAGAAGGCGGGACTTTCCCGTTCCTACAGCCAGTACTTTGCCGCCCTCACCAATATGCGTTCCGTGGGAGTTATGGGAGACTTCCGTACCTATGACTATGCGGTGGCTCTCCGTGCGGTGATTACCGATGACTTTATGACCGCAGAATGCGCGGATATCCCCTTTAGCGTACTCCAGAGAGTGATGAACCGAATCGTGAATGAGGTAAAGGGAGTGAATAGGGTGTTCTATGATCTTACTTCTAAGCCACCAGGAACGATTGAGATGGAATAATAGTAACAAATATGTTTCTTCTATAGAATCGTTGAGAACGCTGAGTTTTGGCGATTTGCAGGGGCAAAAAACTCTTGAGTGATACTATTTTGATACTAATAAGTTGAAAAAGTAGGTTCAAAAGGAAGTTGTTGAATTAAGTAAGTTTTGCAAGCGAAACTTATTGACAGACAGGCAATAAGGTAAGAGATAATAGAAAGCCTTCCATCTTTTTGGTGGAAGGCTTTGACTAATAGATGGGGTAGTGTGTTATGAAAATTACTTGTAGGTTATTAAAAAATATAGCAATATTATTTTGTTCTATTTTTACGATTGCTACAATAGCGAGTTGCATAATAAATTTGCTAATGGGTAATACAAACGACACCTATTTTCATATTTTGGATAGGGCAGTATTAACTTTAATTGGTTCCATTATTATTGGCATTGTAACAGATATTGATTTTAAAAATCCAATATTTAATTGTTTAATTCCGTACTTGATTTTTATTATATTAGCTTTTCTTTATGTGTTCATTTCAGGATTTTTTGCTGAACTACATCCTAATGCCTATAGAGATATATTTATAAATGATACAATTGCTTATATTATAGTTTATGTAAGCATAGCTATTTACAAGAATAGAGTTAAACGAAAAATAAAAAATTGATTGGAGGAAAAATATGATGCAAATCGACAGTGCAATACTGGCTACAGACAAAGTGATTTGTAAAAATATCAGTAGATTTGATGACTCAGAACGTGGGTTATTGAGCCAGAATATTTTGGCGCAATTACGTAATTTTGTAGAATATATTGCAGATAAAGTATATGCTAACGACTCAGATCTCGACCCCAATAATTATGCTCTAAATGTTGAAGCACTGAAGCATTTGCAAACAAGAGGAGACCTTCGTTTTTTGCACCAATTTCATGAGCTTCTTCAAAAGTCGGTGTCTCATTACACTTTAGATGAAAATGGTTCTGAAAGACTAATGCTGAAGTACTATGAGTATCTCCTGAAAATAAAAATCTTTCTTAATGATACATATGGGCTTCATGTTCTGGATAATATTGAAGATTTTCCATTGGATACGGATACAGAACTGTCAGAGTATCATGAGAAAATTGCAGAAAAGATTTACAATCCAAGTCCGGGATATTCAACAAGTACATATTCAGATAGATATTACATTCAGAAAATTAAGCCGTTCTTTGTGAATCAGCGAATATACTACGAAGTTACATTTACTGCTGCAAATAGTAAAATGAGCAAATTTGACCGAGTAATCGCTTTTTCACGTTATGAAATACTAAGTAACTATGCGGTAAAACTTTCGATTCGTAATGATTCGATCAATGTTTTAGGAAAAGATATGACTATTCAAGTTATCGACGGGTGGAATGTATCAATACGTCCCTGCGAATTGGATAATTTTGCAGATATTATCGGAAAGCATTCTAAAATCAACACAGGAACAAAAGAGTATTCCGAATTGATGCGATTTTTAACGGAAACTAAAATGCCACTATCAGAGTTGGTTGTGTGCTCAGAACGGTATTATGGTTTTGTAAAAAATCAGATTACACGTCAGGCAAGAACATCTCATATTTTTGACACCCTTGATCAGTGTAGAGAGCTAATCTTATCCAATAAGCCTGGATGTAATGTGCTTAAGTATCTACTGTACCATTTGAATAACAGAATTATTAAATGGCAACGTTGGAATGATGGCTGTTCGCTGTTGTCAGTGCTAAATTTAAGTTATGGATGTATTCCGTTTGATAGGATGCCGTTTTGTACATCATTGAGAAATCATAATCCACGCATATACGATTTGCTGGACTGCCTATCGGAAAAAGGTAGAGAACATGAACTATTCGCACGCCATATTCAAAATAATACAGAGATAGAGGGGATGTTGTTTACACCAAAAAAGGATATAGTAGGTTTTGATAATATCGATGCGTTGATTAGTACATACAATCGCAAGTTATATCTTCCAAAACACGTACACAGAAAGCTGATGACTTTTCATGATTTTGTGTATATCAAAGGATATGCGGATGATAGCGCATTCATAATTCAAAAATTACGAGATCTGGCAACAAGTGGAATCGCACAATATACTGGATCTGTAGATTCTTGGCTGAACAAAGGCTCATATTCTATTGACTCGCCAGAGAAGAGAGAAGCACTGCGAAATATGTTTGCAAAATCGCAAGTGGCACTTATATATGGTTCTGCTGGAACGGGAAAATCCACGCTGATCAATCATATTTCGAACTTCTTTTCTAACCAGAAAAAGTTGTATTTGGCGAATACGCATCCAGCGGTAGACAATATGCGAAGGAAAGTAACCTCCAGCAACAGAGAGTTTAATACCATCGCAAGTTTTATTTCCGAAAAGAATCAGCACACAGAATGTGATGTACTTATTATTGATGAGTGTAGTACAGTAAGCAATTCTGATATGCGAAAAGTCTTAGAAAAGGCGGAGTTTAAGCTTCTGGTTCTTGTAGGAGATGTTTATCAGATTGAATCAATTTATTTTGGAAACTGGTTTGATATTGCACGCAATTTCATTTCCAAAGACTCTATCTTCGAACTGACACATCCATATAGAACGCAAAATGAAAACCTTCTGACCGTGTGGAAAAGGGTTCGAAATCTGGACATCGCAATTTTGGAGCCTATGGTTAAGAGCAAATATTCCATCCGTCTGGATGAATCTATTTTCTCCCAAGCAGAGGAGGATGAAATCATTCTCTGCTTAAATTATGATGGATTGTACGGAATTAATAACATCAATCGCTTCTTACAGAACAGTAATCCGAGTCCGGCAATTCAATGGGGTATCGGATTGTATAAAGTTGGTGATCCCGTATTGTTTAATGAATCAGACCGCTTCTCTCCTTTGATTCACAACAATTCGAAGGGACGTATTGTAGGTATTACCACGGAGGAAATGAAAATTTGGTTCGAAATTGAGTTGGATTGTGTGGTCAATGAATTAGATGCATGGGGGTATGATTTTGAATTGATGGATGCATCTGAAAGTGGAAATTCTATAATCAAATTCAGCGTCGATAAGTACAGAAGCACCGATGAAGATGATGATTATTCTGACACGGTTGTTCCATTTCAAGTTGCTTATGCGGTATCCATACACAAGGCTCAGGGTTTGGAATATCGTTCTGTGAAAATTGTAATTACCAACGAAACTGAAGAACGCATTACACATAATATTTTCTATACTGCGATCACTCGTGCAAAAGAAAATCTTAAAATCTATTGGAGCCCGGAAACGGAAAAGAGTGTATTGGAAAAACTATCAGTCAGAGATTCCAGGCGAGATGCCAATTTGATGAAGCAGCTATATTCTCTATAATTTTGCTTCTTTTGTTCTTGTAAGATATGACAAATTTAGCGTTCAAAATGAACGAGCAGCCATCATCGAGGGTGCGGACATAAATCTGATACTCTTTGTTTTTTGATGCAATTAGCATCGGATTTTTGATTAATAATATAGAAAAAACAGGTAAATTATACTACAATGTCTACTAAGTATATTAAAATGTGGCAAGGAGGAAAAATTATGACAGGTCTTAATGTTTCTGATGTAATAAAAGAATTAGACATTTCTAAGTCATATTTATATAAATTAATAGATAAAGAAAATATTTTGATTCCGAGAAGCGAAACAGGAAGATATTTTTGGGATAAAAATACAGTTAAAACTATAAAAAGATTTTTGCATATAGATGGTTTACAAGATAAGAATGACACAGAATATTTAATATCTAAATTAGGATTAAAACAATCTTTTATAAATAACAGAAGATATTTAGGAAATAAATATTCCCTTTCTGATTTTATAAGAAAGACAGTTGACGAAAATTGCAAGGGCGTAAATATTGTCATTGATATATTTAGTGGAACTGGAGCAGTCTCTAATACTTTTAAGGATAAAATGCTTATTACAAATGACTTGTTGTATAGCAATTACATTTCAAACTATGCGTGGTTTGGGTATGAGAAATACTCAAATAAAAAAATAATTGAACTTATATATGAATACAATCAAATAAAAACAAAAGAAAAGAACTATATGCGAGAGAATTTTGCAGACACTTTTTTTTCTGCTGATGATTGTAGCAAAATAGGATATATAAGATCAGACATTGAGATAAAGTATAAAAACAAGGAAATAAATTTCAAGGAATATGCGATTTTGATTACATCCTTGTTATATGCGATGGATAAGATTGCAAATACGGTTGGACATTACGATGCATATAGAAAAAATGTCGATTTTGAAAAAACTTTAGTATTGAATGTTTTGTTGCCTGAAAAATCCATTAATTCCAATAATGTTTGTTATAACCTAGATGCAAATGAACTAATTAAAAATATTAAGGGAGATTTATTGTACTTAGATCCTCCATATAACTCAAGACAATATTGTGATGCATACCATTTGCTTGAAAATGTGGCACGATGGGAAAAACCTAAAGTTTATGGTGTTGCAAGAAAGATGGATAGAACTTCGCTTAAAAGTGATTATTGTATGATTGCAGCTACAAAAGCATTTGAGGAGCTTATTGAAAATGCTGATGCAAAATATATTTTGCTTTCCTATAACAATATGTCAGACAAGGGAAATGATAGATCCAATGCGAAAATATCGGATGAAGATATTATGAAAATTCTTAGCAAAAAGGGAAAAGTAACTGTATTTGAATCGGATTATAAGAGTTTTTCAACTGGGAAATCAGATATACAAGATAATAAAGAAAGATTGTTTTTATGCGAAGTATTTAGCAAAGAAAAAAAGAAAATGAATATATCTTGCCCTTTTAATTATATTGGCGGGAAATTTAAACTATTGAAACAGTTGCAACCTTTATTTAATGAAAAGGAAGTGTTTTTAGATTTATTTGCTGGTGGAGGGAATGTTGGGATAAATTCTGCTTCTTCAAAAGTTATTTTTAATGATTCAAATGAGAAATTGATAGACTTAATTAAATTTATAAAATACACCGACACTGACGTTTTATTAAAGCAAATAGATAATATTATTGATGAATATCACTTCTCCAATACAGCGTTATATGGTTACTCCTATTATGATTGTAATAGTAGTAAAGGGTTAGCCGGATACAATAAGGAAAGATTTCTCAAGCTAAGAGATGATTTTAATGCTAAGGTCATTGCAGGAGAAACGGATTACTCAATGTTATATGTATTGATGGTTTTCTCTTTTAATAATCAAATTCGCTTTAATCGAAAAGGACTGTTTAATCTTCCTGTTGGAAAGAGAGATTTCAATTCTAAGATGAGAAGTAAGCTTGTGTTATTTTCTGAGGAATTGAAAAGCAAGGACATTCAGTTTTTGAAAAAGGATTTTAGGGATATTTCGTTAGATGATTTTTCGCAGGAGACTTTTATTTATTGTGATCCTCCTTATTTAATTACAAATGCAACATATAACGAAAATGGAATGTGGACTGACTTAGATGAAAAAGCTTTACTTGAATTTTTAGATCAAGCTAATGAAAAAGGCTTTAGTTTTGCGTTGTCTAATGTTTTAGAGAGTAAAAATAAAAGAAATGATATTTTGTATAATTGGATTAAAAGCAAAGGATATTATTGCAATTATTTAAATAAAAGTTATTCAAACAGTAATTATCATAGAAAAGATAAAAACAGTATATCTGAAGAAGTTTTAATTACTAATTATTCTGTGGATTGGAGGAATGAGTAGATGGCTAATATAAACATTCCATATCAAAGTTTGTGTTGGGTTATAGGGACTACAAGC
>CAUUUY010000017.1:0-12375 GCA_963548305.1 uncultured Oribacterium sp. | reverse complement strand
CCGGCTAAATCTCCTTTTTTGGCTTCTCCCAACTCTGGATTTTCAGAAATCATTTTTATTGCTTGCTTGAAATTCTTTTGTAAAGTTTTGTCTTTTATCTTTTTAAGAAATTTGCTTGCAGCGGGAAGGAAACGAATCTTAGCCATAAACTATTCTCCTTCATCTTCTCCAAAAACATCCTGAAAAGTGTCATATGGAGCCCTATCTTCAGCAACCATTCTAGCTTCGTGAAGTAAGTTTTGAACTGCGGGACGAATCTCTTTTTGTATAGCTGAAAATCTCTGTAACAATTCCTCTCCGCTATATCCTTGCTGAATTAAATCTGCGAGAATTTGCTCGGCAAATTCCCCTCCGGATTTTGTTTGGGAAGGTCGGATAATCAATTCATTTCCGCGAATCATACATTCAGCGTCTGTTGAAAAATTCAATTGAGAAAAAAACTTTTTAGGAATAGTAACCTGTCTTTTACTGGAAATGCTTAATTTCTTTACTTCACTTTCTGATTTTTTCTTGAGCGTAGTAGCCATAATATCCTCCATTTTGCTTACATTGTTTTAGTGGCAATGGTGTCCTAAATCATGATATTTAGTTGCATGTAATTTGAATTAAACAAAATTCTTGGTTTCTTGGAAATTTGTTCTTGGAATCTTGGATTTTATTATAGCATAGATATTGAGAATTTGTTGTACAACAAGTAAACATTGTATAAAAAAATAAGCGGAAGAGTTGCTTCCGCTTATTAGAGATGCTATTCGAGTTTTAAGTGAAAATATAATATTATTTATAAATTATAATATAGAGAACTAAATTATATTATAGACCGAAGAAGACTTAAGCCTCACTATCATACATAATGGTAAAGGGACCGTCGTTGATTAAGGAAACTTGCATATCCGCACCAAACTGTCCATGGGCAAGAGGCATTCCCTGCTCTTCCGCCTTTTTACAAAAATACTCATATAAGGCATTGGCATGGTCAGGAGCACCCGCATTGATAAAGCTGGGGCGGTTTCCCCGGCGAGTATCCGCATAGAGAGTAAACTGGCTTACCACCAAAAGAGAGCCGGAAACATCTCGAATGGAAAGATTGGTTTTTCCATTTTCATCCTCAAAAAGACGAGCATCCAAAACCTTCTTCAACATCTTATCTGCCACTTCCTCTGTATCGGTCTGGCTTACCCCAAGCAGAATTAGATAGCCCTTCTCAATGGCTCCTATAACATTTCCCGAAACGGAAACACTGGCTTCTTTCACTCTTTGTACTAAACAACGCATAAAACCTCCTTAGCGAATCTTAAATCTTTTAACGAAACTGATTTTGGGCTTCCTGATAGTCAAAGCCCGCCTCTGCCAACTTCCGGCAAAGCTCCTTCTGATCAATCTGTAAATCCAGGCACAAATCTTCTAAACTATTGTATTCATCCCTTAATTTCAGATTGATGAAACTAAGCAAGATAAAAGGATCCTTGGGGATTTCCATGACTGCTCCTTTCTTTTGGGAGGGAAAATACTTCCCTGATAAACGAAGACTATCATAGCATAAAAGGAAGATTAATGGTGGAGTATCTCTGCTCTTAAATATAAATTCAAGAAAAGTATATGAGGAAATAGATAATAAATATTTCTTTTCATCGTGAAAATTATAGAAAATAGACAGTGTTTTACCTGCATGGTAGAATATAAAAATAAGAAAAGGGGAAGAAGTCAGCTGGCGGAGGGGAAATGGAAAAGAAGAGAGTTAAGTATGTTAGAGTGTTGGTTAATCAGAAAGAGGACAGGAAACAAAAAAATTTTTTGGAAAAGTACAAAGATAGCATTGGAACAATTGCTTCATTATGTGCTGTAGTTGCGTTTATTGTAACGGTTATCACCGCTTCAATACAATATTGGAATAGCTATCAAGCGGCAGAATTTTATCATATAAATCAATTTTATTTTATTCAAGAATCAGTAGTAAATATATTTTATGATGCAATAGCTAAAATGTTTCAAGTATTTTTTCCTATTATTGCATTTAATTTGATATATCGTAAGACAAAAGAAATACATACTAATCAAAACAAAAAAGATACAAAAATAGTGGATTCAATCAGTCTGCATTGCGTATTTTTTTTAGTATATATCATTTTTTCATCTAATACTTTTTCTTTAGAGGCTGGGGATATTTTAGTTCAGTTAAAAATACAGTTCGTAACAAACGTCTTTATATTGTTGTATGAAACTTTTTGTTTCCTTCTTTTCTTTTTTTTACTAATATTAACGTCTGACTTAAAAACTGGAATCCATGAAGGAGATGTAGTTTGGTGCATAATCTGGAGTATAGTATTCATGTTATTCTTTATGTTCATGATTATCGAATATAAACAGGCGGCTGAAAATATACAAGAGCTTATAGCAAGATACATCAGCATTAGCCTTTTTTCTATATATTATTATGTAATATTTATGCTGTCAAAATATAGCGAAAAAATCAATATAGACTTTTTCGTCATATTTTGTTGGCAAGTAATTCTGGCTTTTGCACTTATTATAATAATGATGGGACCGTACGTGATGTTATTACGAAATGTTTTGGACTTTAAAACTGGAAATCCTTATTTCAATATAAAAGAGTACGAGATTGTGCAAAATTTTAATAACTTTAACCCAAATAATATGCCAGATATCATGGTTTCTGGATCAGATTTAGAAAATAACGGACAAAATAGAGTTTCTAATTCAAATCTTCAAGTCGTGATTCTTCATATTGGTTCCCAAGTTCTTTTAATGAACGGAACCATAAATGATGGGGGAGTTGAAATAAAGAATCCTAAACATACCACATCCTCCAGTAACTTATATTTGGATATCAGCTCCTACGAGATTCAAGATGCTGATAAATATATTTTTTATGGGAGGCGCTTTGCTTCTGTGAAACGAAAATATGGAGAGTATTTGCTGGATAAAGATGACGAGGAAAAGAATAATGCAGAATAATACATATCATATTTTCTTATTCAGCTTTTTTTCTACAAGAATAAATAATAAGGAGAATAACCATGTCCAATACAACATCGTCTTCTGCTTCCGAAAACCATGCTTCTGACCGGTACAATCAAATACAAGCGAAACAAGAGCTGATGTCTATGATATTGGAGGGAAAACTATCCGGAGAAATGGAAGGATGGCTTTCTTCGGAAGAAGCAAAGATAATTCTACGTATAAAGCAATAAACTATCGAAATTCGTCATACCTAATTCTACAAAATCCATCTATGCTTTCCTCATAAGCAAAGTTAACTGATACGAGAAAATGAGGAAAGACCATGAGTGCAGGCAAGGGAAATGAGAACATTCCTTGGATTTATAGAGGCATAGATTTTCAGACTTTGGGAAAACAAATCAAAAAATATCGTGTGTTAAGAGGGCTTCGACAAAGCGATTTGGCGGAGCTCATTTTTAGTACGACAAATACCATTTCCAGAATAGAAATAGGCGGAATCGGTTGCAGTCTGGAGAATCTCTTACGCATTGCCGATGCCCTGGAGGTCAGCCCGGACGCCCTGCTTTTTGGAAATTTTAATCCCATGTACAGCCGCTTTTATCCCTATTTTTGGGATATGAAGGAAGAGATTTTGCGGAAAATGGAGGAGAACCTTTCGGAGATTTTCAAGGAAATATCTTCAAAGGAACAACTGACTTTTGTGGAAAGAGATTTTCAGAAATGGCTGAAAATGACGAAGCAGAGCCGGGAAGAAATGGAGGTGCAGGCGAAGGAGCAGTCGGGAGAAGAGCTTCGCTATTCGGTAGAGGATTATTTATTTTCTGCTACAAAGCTAGCGGATCCGGAAGAAAAAGTGGTGGAAGAGAATCCGGAGGAAGAGAAAAAGACCAAAGCTCAGCTTCGAAAAGAGGAGAAGGCAAGACAACGGGAAAGTGCAAGAAAGGAAAAGCAGCTTACTCAGGAAGAACAAAGGCAGAGAGTGCGGAAAGAAGCGGGGCAAAAAAAGAAGTAGTATAGGAAATCCATAGAGTTATGCGGTGTTGAACTGGAAGTTCAAAATCTCTCGAGTTGAAAAAGTGAAATCTATCGAACTGGAAATTCAAAATCCATCGAATTGAAAAAGTGAAATCTATCGAGTTGAGTCACATGAGCATAGAATAGTAGGGCATTTTTGTGGTGTCCTTAACAGCGTTGGGAGTTTGATGAGGAGGCAGTATCGGAGGGCTGAAAAAGCTAGCAGCCTTCCGGCTCTTTCCGGAAAATTTCCGAAAAATCAAGCGAGAAATTATTTTTAGACTGCAAAAGAAGTTTTTTCAAAAATTTGTTGACAAGAAGCTATCCATGTTGTAATATACCATTCGTGCCTTGAAAATTTTAAAGGAAATATGCGGGTGTAGTTCAATGGTAGAATGTCAGCCTTCCAAGCTGAACACGTGGGTTCGATTCCCATCACCCGCTTTTTTTGCCCAGATAGCTCAGTCGGTAGAGCAGAGGACTGAAAATCCTCGTGTCACTGGTTCGATTCCGGTTCTGGGCACTGTGCGCGAGTGGTAGAGTGGTACTATGTCTCCTTGCCAAGGAGAAGGTCGCGGGTTCGATTCCCGTCTCGCGCTCTCTAAGAAAAGAAAGAAGCCTGATTTTGCAGGCTTCTTTTCTTTATGATGACCTTTTGGCTAACTGGGATTTATTGGAGAAGGGCGAAAAAACTTTTACTATTGAGCCTTTAAAATAGGGGGGATATGTTACAGCCTGAATTATTGAGCGTTTCTCCTAAGGACGACTATAAGCTTTTGCTTTTATACGAAAATGGGGAAAAGAAAATCTTTGATGTCTCGCCATACATAAGCGGGGCGTGGTATGGGGAATTAAAAGACCTTGAAACATTTAAAAAAGTAAGGGTTGCAAACCATTCCGTAGAGTGGGAAGGTGGCCAGGATATCGCACCGCATGAATTGTATAACAATTCCATCAGTGTATAAAAATGTTTTGCTTTCTATAACTATCTGTATCACAAGCAATAAAGTTTTGAAATTCGCCGTCTTCTAAACTTAGCTTTTTAGAGGGAGTCGGAATGGGAGTACTATTGTTCTCATAGCTTACTAATGTCATAGCTAGAACATCCTCAGCCATATAAAGAGCATCTGCTAAATCATCTCCACAGGTGTAACAGTTTTCTAAGTCAGGAAAGTTTACGGAAAAATGTCCATTTTCTTCAGGTGTAAAAACGGCAGGATAAACGTATTTCATTTTCGGCCTCCTTTTAACCAGATAATATACACGCATTAAGCACGTGTGTAAAGAATGGAACTAAATAGAGATTGCTTGCTGGCTGGGGACATAGGGATTTCGAGGAGCAATAAAAAAGCTAGGATTCATGCTGTTTTTCGCATAAAACCTAGCTTTTAACGTTTAAAGAATTTCGTAGGAACGGCCATAGTCTCTCATAGCAATTTGTTTCGCTTCCTGCGTATTTTTTGCCTCTATTCTGAGAGTAATAACCTTTCCCGTCTGACGGTCTTTGGCTTTAACATGAACTACCATTTTTTAAGTCCTCCTTTCTTTTTTAGACCAGTATATATATATAGTCAAGGAGGAAAAACACTTAGTTTATAAATTATAATAATTCCTTCACCATCTCCTGCAATAGCGGCACATTCCTCTCCATAAACCAGGGATTTTTATTAATCCATCCATAGTTTAGAGGGCTGGGATGCACCAAGGGAAAATTCAAGATTTCCGAAGAAGTCTGTCCCGACACAAGAGAATTTGTCCCATTGTCTTTTTCCCATGCCTCTCCGTAAGGATACAGCAAGTCCTTTAGGGGGAGCTTTGCTCTCTTCGGATCATAGTGGGCAATGGCGTATTTTCCAATCAAAATGCGAAGCTTCACCTTAGGGAGGAGAGCGGCTACTGCATCATGGTATCTTCGCATAAAGGGGCGGGGAGGTAAGTCCCCACCCTTTCCTTTTCCCGGATAGTAAAAGTCCATAGGGATAATGGAGATGGATTTGCCATAAAAGATTTCCTCGGAAATGCCCATCCACTCCATCAGGCGTTTTCCGGAAAGGTCATGGAAAGGAATGCCGGATTCCTCCACCTTCCTGCCGGGAGCCTGCCCCACCAGAAGAATCTTAGATTCTTCATGGAACTGAAAAATGGGAGGGACGCCCCGCTCTGTATAGCTTTGATTTTCCGGAAGGGCCTTGATTTCCGCAATCAGCTCTTTCAGTGCTTTATCATTCTGTTTCATCAGCTAAGCATCCTCCAATTCTTATAAAATAAGCCTAGCCAGTTTCTAAAAGTTACACCGGCCATTCTTTACTAAAGTAATATGCTTCTTTTTCTTCAATAACTTGAATCAAGCGTACTTTTTATATACCGGGCCTTTTCTCTTTCCTAAGCTAGGCTGAGCATTTTCCCTTATGCAATCCCGCTTAAATCATAGTCCGCAAGATATTTCGCTGCGGTATCACAGATTCCTCTAAGGCAGCTCTCTTGGAAGGGACTTTCCAGACCGGCATTCTTTAAGAGCTTTGTGAAAACCACGGAACCGCCCTGCTTGGTGTATGCCATGTAGTGCTGCCAAGCTTCCTTTTGATCCTTCTGAATCAGGTTCCAGAACTGGAGAGCAACGGTTTGTGCCAGGCAGTAGTCAATGTAGTAGAAGGGAGAAGAGTAGATATGGCTCTGTCTCTGCCAGCCCTCTCCCTCACTATAGAAAGGAATTTCTCCATCCAGCTTGAACCAGGGCTGATAAATCTGTACCAGCTCCTTCCATTTGGCGTGTCGCTCTGCAGGGCTGAGATTCGGGTTTTCATACACGATATGCTGAAAATGATCCACCATGGTGCCATAAGGAATAAAGCATAAGGCGTCTGCCAAGTGGGAGTAATTGTATTTTCCGGCATCCTCCCCGAAGAACTCTTCGGAAAATGCCTCTGCAAAGAATTCCATGGACATGGAGTGGACTTCGCAGGCCTCAAGGCTTGGCCAAATGCACTCATAGGGCACCCGATTACGATTCAGATAAGCGGCAAAGGCATGGCCTGCCTCATGGGTAATGACCTCAATATCATGCTGAGTGCCGTTAAAGTTGGCAAAGATGAAGGGAGTCTTGTAGTCCTGGAAGGAGGTACAATATCCCCCACCCTGCTTTCCCTTGGTGGAGAGAAGATCCATTAACTCATCATCAATCATGTGATTGAAAAATTCTGAAGTTTCCGGAGAAAGCCAGTCATAGAACTTCTTTCCGGAAGCTACGATTTCGTCCGGATTTCCCTTCGGCTTCGGATTTCCGGAGCGGAACTCAATGGCCGCATCCGCATAGCTTAGGGGATAGGATTTGCCCAGTCGCTCTGCCTGTCTTTCGTAAATCTTTGCGGCAACGGGCACCACATACTTCTGCACAGCCTCACGGAACTTCTGCACATCCTGCTTGTCGTAGCAGTTTCTTCTCATTCGGTAGTAGCCAAGCTCGGTAAAGTCGGCATAGCCCAGCTTCTTCCCCATTTGATCCCGAAGATGCACAAGCTTATCATACAGGCGGTCAAGCTCTCCCTGATTATCCTTATACCACTGTCCCTCCGCCTTCCAGGCAGCCAGTCTTCTGGTATCATCCTTGTCATTTTTAAAGGGAGACATCTGGGAAATGGTGTAAATCTTTCCTTCAAAGGGAATCTGTGCACTAGCCAGAAGCTTTTCGTAGGCGGTGGTCAGTTCATTTTCCTCCTGCATCATGGGAATGATTTCCGGGGAAAATGTCTTTAAGTCGATTTCTGCATTCAGGAACAGAATGTTTCCGTATTTTCTGGCAAAATCTTCTTTAAAGGGAGATTCTAAAAGGGCCTTGGTCCATTCCTGATTAAATTCCTGAATCTGAGGATAGGCATTGTTCCAATAGTTTTCTTCCTCATCGTAAAACTTATCTTCCGTATTAATGGAGTGACGAACCTGGGCAAGGCTGCACATGGTGAAAACATGGCCTTGCAGCTTTTCATTTTCTAAGAAAAGAGCATCCGCCTCAGAAAAATCCTTGGCTTCCTTTAACTTCTGAATCAGCGTCTTCATTTCCTCTGTAATGCTTTCTACGGAAATGCGCTCATAGGGCATATCTTTAAATTTCATGTATTATCCTCCGATTATAGGTCAACAAAACAAGTACTTTGATAATAAGACCATTTTCCCGGGTGGTCAATGGGAGAAAGAGGCATCTATCGGGGAGTGCTTGGACTATATGTTCAAGAAAAAAGTCTATATAAGCAAAAAATCACCCGGACCAAAAGGCCCGGGCGATGGAGGGATAGCATGATCAAAGAAATTTCCTTCCGAAAATGCTTTATAATTTGAATTTTGATAAAAGCTCTTCCATGACTTGTACCTGTTCGAAAAGCTTTGCACTGCTGGCGGCAGATTCTTCCGCGGTAGCGGAGTTGTGCTGTACCACAGTGGATACCTGCTCCAAGCCCCGGGCGATTTCTTCCACGGACTTGGACTGTGTCTGAGAAAGACCGGCAATCTCTGCAATCTTTTCATGCATTTCCTGAGAACGCTTTACGATTTGCGCCAGAGATTTTGCGGCTTCCTCGGTCATCTGAGAACCGGTTTCGATGGAACGCACGGTATTTTCAATAAGAGCGGTGGTGTTCTTTGCCGCCTCTGCAGATTTTCCGGCAAGGTTTCTCACTTCATCCGCTACAACGGCGAAGCCACGACCGAATTCTCCGGCTCTTGCCGCCTCAACAGCTGCATTTAAGGCTAAAACATTGGTCTGGAAAGCTATGTCATCAATGGTATGGATGATATTGCTGATTTCCTGGGCGGTATGATTCATTTCGCTCATGGAGTCGTTTAAGGCATTCATCTGACTGCTGCTGGACTCCAACTCGCTTTCCGTTGTCTTGGAAAGAAGGGCAACATTTTCCGCATTCACTGCATTGTTCCGAACCTGGTCGGATACGGAAGTGATGGTGGCTGAGAGCTCTTCCAAAGAGCTGGCCTGTTTTGCGGCACCCTGAGAAAGAACGTCACTGCCATGAGCCACTTCCTTGGCGGAGGCATTTACCTCCGTGGAAGCATGGTCAATTTCCCGTAAGGTTCCCTTCAGCATAGACTGAATGGTCTGTAGAGAGGAACAGATGGCAGAATAATCGCCCTTATACATCTTGGGGCAGGCTGCTTCATCATGGAAATCTCCTGCAGCCATTTTCTCCAAACGGGAGACAATGTCTGCGATGACTTCCTTCAGATGGGCGTTCATATCCTTAATGGATTTTACGGTACTTCCCACCTCGGTTTCATCTACAGGAAGGGCTAAGTAAGTGCTCTTCAGCTCTCCTTTGGACAAGCCCTGCATACAGTTCTTAATGGCCAGCAATGGCTTCATCAGCTCTGTTCTTACAAAGTAAACGGTTGCAAGAACGAAGAGAATGGTGGGAATCAAAAGGAAGAGGCTTAGGAACTGGGTGATAGCAGCTGCCTGCTCTGCCGCAGCACTTTCCGCCTCAGTTCTTTTCGTCACCTCATCATAAAGGGTATCATAGAAGTCGGAAACTTCCTGTTCTTTGGCCTGATAGTCCTCGCCGTAAAGAAGAGCCAGAGCCTCTTCTTTATTTCCCTGCTCTACCAGAGCAAAGGACTGCTCCTCTAAATCGGCAAGGTAGGCGGAAGCATCGGACATTCCCTTTAGGGCAGCTTCCTCGGAGGCACTTAAGCCATACTTATGCATTACTTCTACGGAATTTTCTCGATTTTTATCTACAGTAAGTTCCTTATTATAGGCATCCAAATGTGCCTTATTTCCGGTTGCGGCATAGGCTCTGGAAGTTTTACTTAAGGTAACACTGCCGTCTGAATAGTCTCCGGCAGCTACGGTAACTTCAAACTGTACCTTCATGGCCTCCGTAGCCTTGCGGCTTTGCACCTTATTGACGACTCCGGCCAATGCGGTAAGCAGCAAAAGCAAAATACTACCGATGGAAAAAAAGGCTAATTTTGTGGACTGATTCCATTTCTTTTTCATTTTCCCCTCCCTAGGATGTGTCCATATTTTCTCGAAAATAAGAAATTTTTCAATAACACAGAATATTTTCGAACTCTCTTTTTTTGTTTGTTCTGTGCGGGTATTAGATTATCGGCAAAATGAAAAAATAATTAATAGTTAAGATAAGCGATTTCATAAATAAGAATCCTTATTAGTATTAAATTTTTGTAGAAAATAGATAATAGTCAAAATTCTATAATGGTTATTTCGTTTTTCTGGAACTTTGGACAAATAAGGACATCCATAATACGGAAATCTTTACTGTGGTGATTTCTAATAGGGGACTCCCCAATGTGGAGTTCTTTAATACGGGTATCTCTTTGGAAAGAAGGCTTTGGAAAGAAGCGTGCTCCTTCTATGGTAAAGCCGTAAAGAATGGAGTATACTTGCCCTAGAACAAATAGAGGATAAAGACGGAAAGCGGATGTTAGAGACATAAAGCAGATGTTCCGGATAAAAGCGGATCCGCAGACAGAAAGGAACTTTCCCGGACCGGCCATTGCTGTTAAAGACAGAACGCAAATGTCACAAACCCTCAGCATAACAACAGGATAAGACATAAAGGAGGCAGAATATGGCTTGTACAACGATTTTGGTAGGAAGAGAGGCATCCTACGACGGGTCCACCATGATTGCAAGAAACGAGGATTCCGGCTCAGGATCATTTTCCCCTAAGAAATTTATTGTGGTGGAACCGAAGGATCAGGGGGAAACTTATACCTCGGTGCTGTCCCATGTGACCATTCCCCTTCCCAAGAATCCCCTTCGCTATACCTGCATGCCCAATGCGGTGGCGGGAGAAGGCATCTGGGGGGCAGCAGGGGTAAACAGTGAAAATGTTTCCATGACTGCAACGGAAACCATTACCAGTAATGAACGGGTGCTTTCCGGAGACCCTCTGGTTGTGTATAAGAAGGCGGAAGATGGAGAAGAGGAGCAAATCGGAGGGATCGGAGAAGAAGATTTGGTAACTTTGGTGCTTCCTTATATTCACTCTGCAAGAGAGGGTGTGCTTCGTTTAGGAGAATTACTGGAGCAGTACGGAACCTACGAGATGAACGGCATTGCCTTTTCCGATTCTGAGGAAATCTGGTGGATGGAAACCATCGGTGGACATCACTACATTGCCAGAAGGGTGCCGGACAATGCCTATGTGATGATGCCGAACCAGCTGGGTATCGACTACTTTGATTTTGAAGATGCCTTTGGGCAGCAGGAGGAATACATCTGTTCTAAGGATTTAAAGGAATTTATCCGAAAGAATCATTTGGACCTTCGCTTTGAGGATGAAATCGAAAAGACCGGGGGAGATTGGATTAATCCAAGAGAGTGCTTCGGTTCCCATTCCGATGCGGACCATGTGTATAACACTCCAAGAGCCTGGTATATGGCCAGATATTTTAACCGAAATACCTTCCGTTTCGAAGGGGAAAATGCGGAGTTCACCCCGGAATCCGATGACATTCCCTGGTGCTTATGCCCGGAATTAAAGATTACTCCGGAGGATGTAAAATATATCCTTTCCGCACATTTTCAAGGTACTCCCTACGACTGCTACGGAAAATACGGGGAGGAAAAGGAAAGAGGAAAGTACCGTCCCATCGGGATTAGCAGAAACAATTTCCTAAGCCTTACCCAGATTCGTCCGAATGTGCCTAAGGAATATGCGGTTTTGGAATGGGTATGCTTCGGTTCCAATACCTTCAACGCCTTTGTGCCCTTCTATGCCAATATTGACAAGACTCCGGAATACCTTGCCAATACGGAAAAGCGGGTCACTACGGAAAGCTTCTACTGGGCAAATCGAATTATCGGGGCTTTGGCAGATAGCCAGTACAGCCATTGCCGCTCCCATATTGAGCGTTACCAGAGCAAGGTGCCCACTAAGGCTTATACGATTATGAAGGCCTTTGAGGAAGAACTGGAAAAGCAGGGTAAGAAGAAAAAGTCTATTTCTTCTTTATTAGAAGAGTGCAATGCAAAGATTGCGGAAATGGTAAAGAAAGAAACGGAAGATGTACTGGATAAGGTACTCTTTGAAGTAAGCTGCCAAATGAAGAATGGCTATGGAAGATCCGATGCCTAAGATAAGGCGTTGACGCAAAAAACTTAAGCCGGAATGGAATGAAGAATGATTATGCAGTATGGTCTGAAAGAGGGGATCAGCATGCTCACCGGTACTTGTTGAAAGCCGGCGAAGTGCAGGACTGTAGAAATTAATTTATTGAAGCGACTGAAGCAGTATGGGTCTGTAAGGAGGGGCAATCTGAGCCCGCCGGTACTTACTGAAAGCAAGCTAAAGCGAAGCTTGAAGTTAGTGCTGTAAGGACAGACTTTTCATTAGAAAAGTCGTC
>CAUUUY010000016.1:0-12375 GCA_963548305.1 uncultured Oribacterium sp. | reverse complement strand
GCCTACACCGGAGCCTCGTTTTTTCTGACTGGAGAAGCTGGAATAATCACTTTCCGTCTTTTCCAGCAGGGCTCTGGCCTTATCCTCCGTCATCCCGAAGCCGTTGTCCTTCACGGAAAGCAATACGGAACGTCTACCGTCCTCTTCTTCCAGAATTCTTCCGCTAACCAGGATTTCTCCATCCTCATCCATTCCCTCCATGCCGTGGTAGATGGCATTTTCCAGAATAGGCTGTAAAATCAGTTTTACGGTAAGGCAGGACAGTACCTCTTCCTCCACATCAAAATCCACCGTAAACTTATTCTTAAAACGGATTTTTTGAATATTCATGTAGTTTTTCGCATGCTGAATCTCCTGGGAAAGAGGGATAATGTTCTTTCCTGCGGAGAGGGAAATTCGGAAAAAGCTAGCCAGCTGAGTTACCATAAACACCGCATCTTCCCGTTTTCCGCTTTCAATCATCCACACCACGGATTCCAAGGTATTGTAGAGGAAATGGGGGTTAATCTGGGATTGCAAAGCATCCATCTCACTCTGTCTTTTTTCCTCCTGCTGCCGGATTCTCTCTTCCGTCAGTTCATCAATTCTTTGCAGGGATTGCAGGAGGCTTTCTCCCAGATGGACAATCTCCGTGCTTCCATAGGAGGAAATTTCCTCCATGGTGGGGCGTTTCACTCCCATATTGCCTAAATCTTCATTTAACTTACGGATGGGGTAGGAAAGCCTCAGGGAAATGACCTGATTCATGACAAGGGCAATCAGGAGGGTTACGGAAATGACAATGAAAACGTAATACAGCATTCCTCCGGTAGCAAAAACATTGCTTCCTTCTTCCAAAACAGACACCAGCTTCCAACCGGTATAGCCGATGGTGTCCACTACAATGGTTTTTTCCTTCCCGTCACTTTTCAGACGATGAATACCGTCCTCCTGAGCAACGGCAAGCTCCGTATCCTCCTTGGCGTGGCCTCGGTAGATTTCTCGAATCTTGGGATGATAAATCAGTTTCCCCCTCTTATCGCAAAGATAAAAATACCGTTTTCCGTTAACCTGATTCAGCTTTTCCATCATTCGCTCAATCATGTTGTAATCCATGTCTACCAGAAGCACACCGCTGTCGCTTCTGCCGTCAAAGTTAAGTTCCACCACCCGACTCAAAGAAATGACCCAGTGGGTACGGTAGGAAGGGTCGTCAAAAAGATTCTGCACATGGGGCAGAGAAAAATGCAGGTTTTCCACCTGCTGTACCGCTTCCCGATACCAATCCTGTTCCGTTACCTTTCGATTTTTCTTCTCTGCGGAAATGGGTACCGCCGCAATATATTTTCCCTGGGCGGAAAAAAGGGCAACGGAAACCAGACTGTCCCTATGGGCTTCATACAGAAGATTCATTTCCTGATTCAGCTTGGTATAATCCACATCCGTGCCCTTAACCACATTGTAATAAAGGGCATCGGAAATTCTACGCATGCTAAGAAGGTATTCCTCCAATTGAATACTTCCCTGCTTTAAAAGCTGCTCGGATTGATTCTCCTGATTAATACGGAAACGTATAGAAAACTGCGTATAAAGTACGATAGACAGAAAAAGAATCAGAAAGATGGAGAAAATCATAAAGCTCATTAAGAGCATATTATGAAAGGAACGAAGGGGTGAAGTAATAGAAAAGGGGACGGAGACTCCCTTTTGCAAAAAAACATCAGACAATAGATTTTTTTTGAGACGTTTTTTCTCCAAGGAAATCCACCTCCCCTATACTTAGAAGGATTCTACAGTCCTTCTTTCCCCTTACTGTTGGATTTATATTTTGACGGAGACATCCCGAACTTCTTCTTAAAGGCATAGCTGAAGTAATTCGGATCCGAGTACCCTACCGCCTCGGCAATAATATAGGTCTTCTCCTCCTCTTCCATCAAAAGGCGGAGAGCCTTTTCCATACGATAATCCGTAAGGTAGTTGATAAAGCTTTTTCCGGTTTCCCGTTTAAAGACTGTGGAAAAATAAGCTGCCGATACATGAAGCTCCTGAGAAAGAGCCTCCACCGTTAAGTCCTTATCCATGTAATGACTGTGCACATGCTCCACCGCCTTCTTAACAAAGGACTTGGTCTTATCGCTTCGCATCTCCTGAATGATAATCTGCATTTTCTTGCAAATCTCCTTCATCCACTGAGAAAGCTCTGCCAGACTGAACTGTTGTACCTTCTGGTACACATCCTCTTCCTTCGGAAAAATCAATCCGGTATCCACCTGATTGGCCAAAAGGAATTTATGCATATTGGTCACTAGATCCATTAAGAAGAAATGGTATTCCTGCAAGGAAGGCGAATCCAAACGACTGTTCTCGATATAGAGGTCAATGCATTTGTTCAGCTCTTCTTCGGAGGACATACGGATGCTTCGATAAATATCCAAAAGCCGTTCTTCATCAATGATTTCTTTATTGACCTTATGTTCTTCTTTTCCTTCTAAGCCGATTTCACTGATGGCAATGGCTTTTCCTCTACCGTAAAGCACTCGGTATGCCACCGCATCTCTGGCACCAAGATAGGAAAGAGGCAGATCCATCAAATTGTCTACGGGTTTTCCGATTCCGGCAGTCACTGTTGCTTTACAAATATGTCTGGCCATTCGACAGAGGATTTCACAATCATCCGTAAGCTTCAAGCTGTCCGATTCCTTATCCATCTGGGCAATGAAAAGCGTATTTCCCAAATAGGTAAAAAAGCAAGGACGCCAGTGCTTTTGCAGTCGTTCCTCCGCCAGCTTCCTAATGGACATGGTAATCAACAGAGGATTAATTCCCTCCGGAGACAGGCTCAGGCTGTTATGCAGGATAACCACCGCAAAATATTTTCCGGGAAGGGAAATCTGATAATCCAACAGTGTGCTTTCCAGATCCTGCTGGGGCAGGGTTCCCTCGATTAAAGAGGTATATAAGCTTTCCTGCAAAATGGGAAGGCTCTCTAAATAATAGTTTTTCAAGCGATGAATGCTTTGCTTTTCATCAAATTCCTGATCCAGAGCCTCATGCACCTTCTGGAATACTCTGGACAGTTCTCCCGCGTCCACCGGCTTTAACATATATTCCTCAGCCTCCAAACGGATGGCTTCCTTGGCATACTCGAACTCGTCAAATCCGGAAAAAATGATAATCTTAATAGAGGGATACAACTCCTTCAGACGATGGGAAAGAGTTAATCCGTCCATATAGGGCATCTTGATATCGGTAAGTACCACATCGATTTGCTTTTCTTCCGCTATTTCCAAAGCTTCCAAACCGTTCTTGGCATAACCGGCCAGAGAATAGCCGAGGCGGTCCCAGTCAATCTTTTGGACTATGGCCTCCACTACATCCTCTTCATCATCTACTAATAACACGGAATATTTTTTCATTAGTGTTTGTCTCCAACATATTTCTCTTCTAAGGTTCTAAATCGTACAGCCATCACCAGGGTGCCCAAAACAATCAGTCCGATACCTAAAAGAGGATGAACAATCATCAATATGGAAGACAACAGAGAAATACCTGCGAATATCAGAATCAAAACTCCCGCCTCTTTACTATAAGCTTCCCGATCCCGTACAGGAGGACGTCCCTTGGGACGAATACTCTCCACATCTTTAAAAACCAACAGTTTGACGGCGTAATACAATAAAATCGCAGTAAACAAAAGGGGCAAGCCCATTTCCTGTCCTATTCTTTCCAACATTCCTGCTTTTCTTCTCCTTTAATTGCTATTTCTTTTCCAACTCCGGCAGAAAAAAGCGTAGAATTGGGCACTATATCTTCTTCTCTTATCCCCAATATAGCCTATCCTCCTGTTTTTCACCAGTGCGGAGAACGCATTGTAAGAAAATCTTTCGCGGGGCAATCTTGGAAATATTAGAAATATTCTGTAAAAACTTAAAAAATAGTTCTTTCTCAAAAGTATTAAATAATTAATTCATTTAACAAAGTTCTTTCTTATTTTACAAAATCCATGCTTGTATTGCAATACATAGCCCCGGAGACTTTTAATTTTCTTGAAATTTTTCGCTATTCATGCCATAATTTCCCCGGTTTTTATTATATGGAAAGGAGCTTTCATGAAAAATCAAAATTTTGTGCGAAACCTTGTTGGAACGGCTATTCTTGCCGCTTTGGTTTTGGCCCTACAGTTATTGCTGGGAAGTCTTAAGCTGGGCCCCTTTAACATAACCTTAACTTTGGTTCCCATTATTTTGGGAGCTGTCCTTTACGGTCCACTAAGTGCCGCCTTTTTGGGTGGACTCTTCGGCTTTTTGGTTTGCATTTCCGTGATTTCCGGAAATGACGCGGGGGGCTTTATGCTCTTCTCCCAAAAGCCCATTATCACCTTGGCTCTTTGTATGATTAAAAGCACCGCAGCGGGCTATCTGTCCGGTCTGGTGGCAAGAAGCCTTGCCAAAAAGAATGCCACTCTGTCTCTATTTTTAGCCGCAGGAATCGCTCCTGTGGTGAACACCGGCATTTTCATCATGGGACTTCTTCTGTTCTTCCAAGATACCTTGGTGCTTTGGGCCAATGGGCAGGATAAAGTAGTAGACTTTCTTCTTTTCAGTATTCTGGGAATCAATTTCACCACGGAATTCTTGGTGAATCTGGTGCTTGTTCCCGTTTTAACCCGTATTTTGCGAAATCTTCGTTTTGTAAAGCAAGAGCTTGCCGTATAAGGAGAGAAAATGATTTTAGCCATCGATTGCGGGAATACCCATACTGTTTTCGGAACCATTACGGAAGAGGGAGAAATTCAGAAAATTTTCCGTATGGAGAGTAGCCGGAGAAAAACCAGCTATGAATATGCCGCAGATATTGCCCAAATCTGTCAGCTTTTAGAGATTGATTTGCAGGGCTTGGAGGGCTCCATTCTTTCCTCCGTTGTACCGGAGCTGACCACCTCTTATCAGAAGGCTATGGAGCTTCTCTGCAAGGGCAAATGTGTGGTGGTCAGCAGCAGTAGTCCCATGAATATGAGCTTTGCCATGGCGGATCCCAGCGGTGTGGCTCCGGATTTGATTATCTCCGCCGTGGGAGCGAAAAACAATTATCCTCTTCCCGCCATTATTATCGATATGGGCACCGCCACCACTATTACGGTGGTGAATAAAGAGGGTGTCTTTATGGGAGGTGTAATTCTTCCCGGAGTGGGCATCTCCATGAATGCCCTGGCCAAGGAAACCTCTTTGCTTCCCAGTATCGATGTGGCACCTGCCAAGACCTTGATTTCCACCGATACGGTAGATGCGATGCGGGCAGGTATCATTTACGGCACCGCCGGCTCCTTAGACGGTATCGTAGAGCATTTTCAGGAAGAATTGCAGGAAAAGGGCAGTGTGATTGCCACAGGAGGCCTAGCCCACCTGATCTGCCCATATTGTAAGCATGAGATGATTGTAGATGATAACCTGCTGCTGAAGGGGCTGTGGAAGATTTGGCAGCTGGAGCAGGGGAAATAGGGCTGAAACAGGGCACGCTCTCGCTAGCTTAATCCTGTGTATTGAAGGACTGTTTTATTATAAAGATGCGCTCTAATGCAGTATGGGTCTATAATTGGGGCACGCTCCCGCTAACTTCGCCTTCGTAACAGTACTAACTTCAAGCTTCGCTTGCTCGCTTTCAGTAAGTACTGACGGGCTCAGATTGCCCCTATTATAGACCCATACTGCATTATTCGCTTTAATTATTGGTTTTTACAGTTCTTCACTTCGCTGGATTTCGCAAATACCGGGCTCAGACTACCCCTATTTCAGACCTATCCTGTTCAGGCTGTTATGACGCGGATTACCCATGTTTCAGACCTATTCTGCTTCAGACCTATATTGTTTAGAAAATTATTTTGAAGCCCCGTTTACAACAGTAAGACACTGAATAATACCAGCACTCCTATCGGGAGGGGCTGTCCTTCCATTCCCATTTGATAAATCCCTATGGGGGAGAGGTAGGGAATAAAGCTTGGGATATTGCTTAAGGAGGAAAAGTCTACAAAGCTTCCGCCCAGGAAGCTGAATAGCAGGCCAAGACTTAAGGACAGGCCTCCTACCATTTCCGCTCCAAAAACGGAGTAGGACAGTCTTCTGGCAAAGCTGTAAAGGAAGAAAGAAAATCCCAGGGTACATAGTAGGGGAAGGAGCAAATCCTTGTAGAGTTCTGCAAGGCGAAAGCCTCCTTCTTTTTCTATTCCCAAAATAGTTCTGCCTTCCAACACAAGGAAAAATCCCAAGCTCAAAAGGCAGAAGAGCAGAATGCCGCTGAGATGGTATCGTATTCTTCCGGCTGGATAGGTTCTGCTCCTTTGGAAGACCTTTTTCTCTTCTTCTCTTCCCAATGCCGTTCCCAAGGAAAATAGAAAGAAGTACAAAACAAAGCCTAATACGGCCTCCCGCTTAGGCTGGAATAGACTTCTGCCTCTTTCTCCTTTCAGCTCCTGAATCTGATATAAAGGCTCTGTTCTCTTACTCTTTACAATGGACTGTTCTATAGCTTCTTTTTCCGTTTCGTTAAGGCTTCTTCCTAAAAGGCTTTCCCCATAGGCAAGAGCGCCCTTCTCCATGCGAAGGGTGCTACTGAGCGCGGCTACAATTTCCCGAATCCCCATTTCCGCCAGAGAATCCGCACTGCTTTCGTAATGTAAGCTTCCTCTTCCCTCCGTATCTCCGGTAAAGCCCTCCTTAATCCAAAGTACCCCCTCTACACTGCCCTCCAAAAGAGCCTTCTCCGCTTCCTGATTTTCCACGACTTCCACTTGAAGTCCTTTTTCCTGTTGTAACTCCTGAATCAATTCTTCACTCCAGGCGCCCTGATCTTCCCGCACCAGCATAAGAGAAAGCTTCTCTTTCCCTCCGACCCGGGAATAGGCAAAAAGAGAAAGAAAGAAAAGCACAAGCAAAAGGAATCCCCTGCCGCCCCCTAAGAGAAGGGAAAAACGAAGGGAGAGTAGAGAGCCGGGAAAAGGAAGGGCAGACTTTTCGTATGATTTGTCTTGTCCGCCGTGTCTATATTGTCCATATTGTTCGTCTTGTCTATCTAGTCCGACCGGTCTATCTTGTCCGTATTGTCCATCTTGACCGTCTTGTCCGTCTTGTCTCTTGGATTCTCTCTGAAGATTCCGGGAAAATGTTCTTCGCTTAGAAAATGTTTTAAGCTTAGAAAGTATTCCTGAAAATATTCCTAAGGCAAGGGCCAAAGCATCCCAGAAAAGCAGGGGCAGGGCGGTAGACAGTAAGGTGGAGAAGGAAAGCCCTCTCCGGACACCCTCTAAAACCATTCGATTGACGGTAATAGGGGAAAGGCGCTTCACTAGCTCCGGTGCATTGCTCTCTCCGAATAGCTTTCCGGTATAAAGAATTCCCAAAAAGAGCAGGGAAAAGGACAGTAATTTTGCTGTGCTTTCCTCTCCCATAATTCGGAACAACTGATAGAAGAAAAAGAAGAAACTCAAGAGTTCAACACAGAGGATGAAAGCAATCGGCATCAGTTGTTCCGGAGGAAGGTCTAAAGACTTTTGCAGAGCAAATAAGCAGAGAAGCAAAAGGGGCAGGGCGGAAAGACATAAAAAGAGGAGTTTGGACAGGAAAAAGCCTTTTCCTCCCAGCAGGACAAATCGTTGGGGAATGCCCTTCTTTTCCTCTTCCGGCACCGAAAAAACGGAAGACAGGGCACAAAAGGCCAAGAGGAAGAAGAAAATAAAGGAAAAGATACGAAGGGAAAGAGCCTTCTCTACTTGGCTGCTCTGCCCCTCCTCGTCAAAAACAAGCTGTCGCTTTAATACTGCTGTAAGCAATCTTTCCGAAGCATGCTCATAGAGGCTTTCCTCCTCTTGTTTGGAAAGACTTTCTCCATATAGGGCATGAAAAACCCCTTTACTGATTTCCTGTTCCGTCTCCATAATTTCCATAATGGAGGTGAAAATGCTTTGAAACAGGAGGCTTTCCGTAGGGCGATTGGCATTTAAGCTTAAATCCACCGGTTCTCCCTCAAAGCGATAGGCGGTATAAAAGAAATCCTTGGGAATCCGTAAAATGCCTACTACTCCCTCTTGGAAGGCCTTTTCCCTGCCTTCCTGTCCGATTTCTCCCTCTTCCTTGATAACGGTAGAAAACAGCTCTACCTTCTCCATTTCCCTAATCAGGGTTTTGGACATAATGGTTTGGTCTTCATCAATCACCATCACCGGAAAGGCCTGCATTTGACCGCTTTGTCCTTGAAAGAAAAAGGCAAAAAGGGGAAAAAGGAGCAGGGGAAAGAGCAAAATAAACAGTCCTCCTTTTCGGAGAAATAACTTTCCGTCTTTCCAAATGGCCGCAAAAAATCCTTTCATTCTCTTCTCCCCTTAGTCCTTTTCTATCTTCACCCCTTAGTCTTGGGATGACTTCAATCCGATGATATACACTTCTCCCTTAGCTTTCCCTGTTCCAGAGTTAAAATTCTATCCGCCAGATCCTCCAGCTCCCCTCTTCCGTGGCTGATGAGCAGCATCCCTGTGCCCTGCTTCTTCATCTTCAAAAGCAGGTCTCGAATCCTGTGATAGGATTCCTCATCACATCCTACGGTAGGTTCGTCCAGAAGCAAAATGCTTGGACGAAGCATAAGAGCCGAAGCCAAATGCACCCGGCGCTTCATTCCCCCGGACAGGGCGGACAGCTTTTCCCGGCTTTTTTGAGAAAGTCCCAGCTCTTCCAGAAGCCAGTTCCCTCTGGTTTTTAAAAGCCTCCCCGGTATTCCCTGAATTTTTCCGTAAAAAATCAAATTTTCCAAAGCCGTCAGACTGTCATAGAGGGACAGGTCCTGGGGCAGATAGGAAAGGCCATTTCGAACCTCCTTAGGCATCCGGATTTCTCCCTCCTGATAGGGAAGCAGACCGGCAATTGCCTTTAAAAGGCTGCTTTTTCCGGCACCGTTTTCTCCACGAATCCCTATGATTTCTCCTTTGAATAGGGAAAGAGAGAGCCCCTGTAATATGACGCTCTCTCCTCTATGATACCGAAGGCCTAAGTTGTTTACGACACAAAGGCTCTCATTCATCATCCTGCAAGTTCTCCCTGTAAAGTAGCTGCAACCTTCGCCAAGCCATTTCCAATGGTCTCGCTCAGCTTATCAAAATCCTCCTGGCTGTAGTTGGAAATATCCACTTCCGCTTCCTTCGGAAGGGTAGCTGTACCGGTCTTTGTAGTGTTCAGGTTAATCTTCGCACTGCTAAAGGGCATATAGTAGTTCTGTAAGCCTTCTACCACAATCTCGTGATCGCTGCTGCCCTTCTCTCCGTCAGCAACAGTAAGGGTCAGCTTTGCTCCCATTCCTGTAGGATCTTCTACAATATAGGTTCCGTATGGCATTAAAGCGGAATGCTTAGTGGTATCAATCTTATACTCCAAAGCCTTAACATCCAGAACACCGTTTCCGCCGGAAATGCTTCCCTCCAGCATCTTATCCTTTAAGCTGTAGCTGTTCTTTAAGTACATATTCTCGGAGCTGGAGCTTACAACATTGATCTGCTCGGTAACTTCCTTGCCCTTCTTGGCAATCTCCAGAGAGAAGGAATCGTCCTTTGTGGAAAGCAGAACCTGTCTTAAATCTCCGTCAACAACCGCAATCTGCCACTGGAATTCATTGTCCGCCATCTCCTTAGCGGTATCCGCAGCATTATCACGAATCTCCTTTGCCAGCTCACTAAGCTGATCCTTTGGAGTTTCTGCATCTCCCATGCCTAAAGCGCTGTCCCAGGTGCTGGTAGCATAAACATCCTCTAAAAGAGACTCTAAATCGCTGTCCTTTTCTACCGTATCTGCCAGCTTCTCGTAGAAATTCTTTAAATCTTCCTCTGTGGGCTTAAATACATAAACCTCTCCGGTATACTTCTCCTTCAGATTCTCTAAGTCGAATTCCTTCTTTTCTACCGTTAAGTTATCCTTATTCATGCTGCCGACAAGGAGATCTCCGTACTTCTTGGAAATTTCCGCAAGGCGCTTTCTGTTCTCTGCAGACTTCTTTAAATCCGGAGCCACAATATCCTGCTCGGTGAGATTCTTCATAATGGTCTTTAAATCTCCCCGATAGTAATGCTCGTCCGCTACAGGAATCGCAAAACCGATCTTGCCGTCACGATAATCCGCAAAGCCTTCCAGTAAATCTGTACCCATGATCTTGGCACTTAAATTCATGACGAAGGAATTCTTCTCCGCATCCATATCATACTTTAACTGGATCTGAGAATCCTTCAGATACTTATTCATTTCGTCACTGCCTTCGATTTCTCCGGTAAGAGTCATATCGGAAGACTGCTTTAAATCCTCGTTAATAAAGCCTAAAGCCACCATGGCATCCAACTTATCCTGGAGATACTTCTCCTGATAATGAAGAAACTTCTGCTCTGTGCTTAAAGCTAAACCACCGGAAAATAACTTCTTTCCAAAGGCAAAAAAGCCTGCGCAAAGAAGAATAATTACGGCAACAACAGGGATTAAAAGCTTCATGCCCTTCTTTCCCGCAGGAGCCTCCTCTATAGTCTGTGCATAGGAATAGCTTGCCTGGGGCTCTGCAGGAGCCGCTTCTGTAGCTGTTGCAGCACTTACTGCATTTTCAGCAGCCGCTCCAGCCTCACTACTTTCTGCTGCAGCGCTTGCTTCAGCACCAGCAGCACTCGCCTCAGCGCTTACAGTTTCTGCGCCTTCCAGCTTTTCTCCGCAGTGCTCACAAAACTTCTCCTCGTCTTGGACTTCCTGTCCACAATTCGGACAATTTTTCATTCTGTTTCCTCCCTTTGTCTTCAATTGTCGATTGAACAGCCTTATTTTAACATATTTATAGAAATAAATCTTTTAAAATATATTAAATTTTTAAGGGAGTAGCGTTAAAGTTCGAATACTAAAGCTTCAGAAAGCAAAACCTCAAAAAAAGGGTTCAAAAAATAAAGTTCAAAAAAGCAAGGGTCTACTCAAATCATAGTAAGTGCCTAATCAAATTATAGCAAGATCCTACTCAAATTATAGTAAGGGCGCAATCAGTCTCAAAGCCCCCTGTTTCATTCTGGTGAAAAGGCTACGATTATGTCCCTTATCCGGGCTGACTTCCGTAGAAGTACGGAAAAGCTCATGAAAATCGTCCGCAATATCAAAGATACAGGGGCTTTCGTACAGCAGAACTCCATTTTCAAAATGATGGTAGAAGGAACGATAATCCAAATTAAAGGTTCCCACCGCCGCCATCACATGATCCACCAAAATCTGCTTGGAATGCATAAAGCCCGGAGTATATTCATAAATTCTGACTCCTGCCCGTAGGAGTCGAGGATAGTAAGACCGGCTGATGGCATAAACAAAGGCCTTGTCCGGAATTCCCGGAAGGACAATCCGCACATCTACCCCTCGCTTTGCCGCAAGACACAAAGCCCTGCTCATCTCATCGGTAATAATCAGATAGGGAGTTGTTATGTAAATGCTTTCCGTGGCGGACTGAATCATATTCAGATAGACGTCCTCCCCCAAGGGAAGGCCGTCAGTGGGCGCATAGGCATAGGGCGCGCAATAGCCCTGACCGGTATAACGATCCCAGTGTCTCGGCAAATAATTGTAAAGCCCCCGCACGGGACTATCGTCCATAGCATGCCACATCTCCAGGAAAAGCAGGGTTAAAGTACCTACCGCCTCTCCCCGAAGTCGAATGCCCGTATCCTTCCAATAGCCGTAGGGAGAATGAATATTAAAATACTCATCCGCCAGATTATAGCCTCCGGTAAAGCCTACCTGACCGTCCACAACAGTAATCTTTCTGTGGTCTCGGTTATTCATGAAAAGATTCACCATGGGAACAATGGGGTTAAAGATACGACACTGAATGCCCCACTCTTCCAGTTCCTGCACAAACTTCGGATCAATGAAGCCGATGGAGCCTACATCATCATAGAAGAGGCGAACCTCCACTCCTTCCTCCGCTTTCTTGCGAAGAATCTCCTTGATTTCTCCAAAGGACTGCCGGTCCTCTATGGCATGGTATTCCATGAAAATAAACTTCTTTGCCTGGGAAAGGGCTTCCAACTGAGCCTCCAAGCCCAAAGAAGCTTCCTTGTAAAATACAACTTCCGTGTTTCGATACACCGGGAACTTACCGCCCCGCTCCAGATAAGCAAACTGATTTCCCACGGATTTATTTTCTTTTTTCAGCTGATCTGAAATCAAATGAGACTGATCCAGATAGGGGAAGAGCATGGCATCCGCCGCTTCGATTCTCTTCCGCATGGTTTTTGTAAATCCTGAGCCGTATACCAAAAAATACAAGAGCATTCCCAAAATCGGAAAAGCCATAATCATAAAAATCCAGGTCATCTTAATAGAGGCATTGGTTCGCTTGGCAAATACCCCC
>CAUUUY010000015.1:0-12812 GCA_963548305.1 uncultured Oribacterium sp. | reverse complement strand
AGAAATAGAAACTCCTAGGTTTTGAAGCATTTCTTCAGCTTGGATATTCATTTCTTTCCGCTTCACCCTTGAAAAGGATCCCATCAATTCTCTTCCCAGAAAAATGTTTTGTGCCACGGTTAATTGTGGCACTAAAACAATCTCCTGATGAACAATTCCGATTCCTTTCATCTCGGCATCTCTCACTCCGTGAATTTCTACCTCTTCACCTTTTATTTTAATTGTTCCCGAATCCGGTCTATATATTCCGCCAAGAATTTTTATCAATGTAGATTTACCCGCTCCATTTTCTCCTAATAGAGCATGAACCTCTCCCTCTTCCAAAGAAAGGTTAATTCCGGATAATGCATATATTCCGGAAAAACTTTTTTTAATATCTATCATTTCCAAAATGGGAGTATCCATCTTTTATAAACCTTTCAAAACGCAATCTTTAGGAACAAAGATTATTGCCAATCTTTTAATGTTTTTTCAGCTTCTTCTTTATCCACTAAATGAGAATCCAAATAAACTTTTTTCTCTGAACTCTTAGCTTCTCCATTCATTGCCTCATTAAATGCATGCTCAGCAATTTGCAAAGGAACTTGTGCTGCTACAGCTGTAAAATCACCATCTAATAATGCCTGCTTTCCTTCAGGAGATGCATCAATGCTGTAAACCTCTACTTTGCCTTTTTTATTACTTGCTTTGATTGCCGCAGCAGCTCCTAATGCTGATGGATCATTGATACAGAAAAATGCATCCAAATCAGAATTAGCGGTCAAAATATCTTCAGCTAAACCTAAGGATTTATCCAATGCAGCTCCACCATCCTGTTGTGCCACAATGGTAAACTTATCCTTTTGTTCTCCCAAACCTTTCATAAATCCATTCACACGATCCACGCAACTCTCATTTGAAGGAAAATCCAAGATAGCAATTTTGGCTCCATCGGGATGTTTACTAACTAATTGCTTTCCAACCAACTCTCCGGCCATAAAAGCATTCGTTCCTACAAACTGAGTAACATATTTATTCATGTCTTCTTCTATTACAGCAGTATCCACATTATAAATTGGAATCTTAGCATCAGATATCTCTGCCAAGCCTGCTGTGATTCCGGAAGAGTCTACAGGAATCACAAATACCGCATCATATCCGCTATTGGCACAATCTGATAGCTGACTAAGTTGCTTATTTAAGTCATAATCAGGATCTAAACAGGTATAAGCGATACCATTTTTATCACATAATTCCTTGAATTTTGAGTCCATTGAGCTTTGAAAGCTATTGTTTAATGTGTTAGTACAGAATACAAAAGATTTCTTAGCTGTATTTTTATCAGAATTTTCTTGCGCTTTTTCAGAAACTTTAGATGACGATTCATTATTTGAATCTTGTTTTGATGAACATCCCACTAATGCTCCTAATGCCATCCCGAATACGAGACTCATAACGTACATTCTTGTTCTTTTTTTCATTTGTCGTTCCTCCTTAGTACTTTAAATTTACGTAAATTTAATCTTGATTAAGTTTACGTCCTTGTGATATATGTAAATAGTACTAATCCACATAAATCATTGCAATATAATTATTATACATTGCATAATTTTCGTCACAATGCAATAGCAAATATATGTAAATCGCCCATAGATAGTTTTTGGAATTATTTTTTTACGTAAAACTTCAGTGGCGAGGTCAGCAAAAAATATAGCACTATGCCAGATAAAAAAAGAACAAGATCTACTAAAACAGATTGGAGATTAAGAAAATGAATTTACAGGAAATTGCTAAGAAAGCAGGGGTCTCTATAGCCACCGTTTCTCATGTTCTCAACCATACTCGTTATGTTTCTCCAAGTTTACAGCAAAAAGTAGAAGCAATTATAAAGGAATGCGGCTACCAAAGAAAATCCAAAGATCATAACTTAATCCCCGGTTCCAATTCCCAAATTTTGCTTCTTGTCCCTAATCTGAAGAATACATTTTATATCTTATTTTTTACTGAACTACATGCAATTCTTGCGAAAAGGGGATATCAGTTATTGCTTTCCATCTCTAATAATGATACTGAACTTGAAAAACAAATGATATTAAATGCCTTATCCAGCAAGAAAACCTTAGGTCTTATCATTGCTCCCTGTTCCATGGATGATAAAAATTTTATTCCTTTGATAAATAGCAATATTCCCTTTGTATTGATTGAAAACAATTGCAGCAGTACTTTTTGCCACAAAATTCTTTCCGATTATTCCAACGCAATCCCTCAAGCCACTTCGGCACTATTGGAAAAGGGACATAGAAACATTTTATTACTTGTCAATCAAGCGCCTTCAAGTACCACCGAAAATGTAATACATTATTATCAAAAAGAACTGAATGACTTTGATACATCTTTAGTACCCCATATTGCAAAGATATCATTGATGGAATCTGAGGAGTCTATTTTTTCGCAAATACGGAAAGAATTATCTCCTTCTGTTACAGCTATTATAGCTTGTGATAATCCCATAACATCATTACTTATGAAGGCGTTACATTTTTTTGAGATAGCCTGTCCAAAGGATATCTCCGTAATCGGTTGGGATGACCAGAGTTCATCTGATATACTTTCCTCAGATTTATCCCACATCAAACGGAATACTGCCCAGCTGGCAAAAACTTCTTTCGAAACGCTTCTCTGTCTCCATGAAGGAAAGAAAGTTGAAAATACCCAATATATTAATGTTGATTTTCGTCCCAATAACTCCATACGTATTTTACATCAGGGTCCAAGAGGAGAAGATCCTACATCCTTAGATCGAATTAGAATTTCTCAACGTGAAAAAGTACAATTAGTTACCGGAAAGTACAGAGTAGCAATTTCTTTCCACTACACCGGAACTGCATGGGCAAAATTACACCAGAAAGGAATACGAGACGAATTAGAAAAGTATGGCATCGAAATCATCTCTATTATGGATGCTCATTTTGATCCCATGCTACAAAAGATTCAATTAGAGAGTATCCAACATCAAAATCCGGATGCGGTAATTGCAATACCTGTAGACGATATAGAAACCAGTTCGGCATTTGAAGAATTATCCAAACACACAAGAGTAATTCTCTTAAGCAATATCCCTAAAGGATTTAATAAAAATAATTATGTTTCTTGTATTTCCGTAGATGAACATGAAAATGGTTATAATATTGGGCAAATGATAGGTGATTATCTGGAAAATAAGACCATTAAGAATACTGCTCTTATTACCCACGGCGCAAATTTTTATGGTACCTCCGAGAGGGATAGCATGGTTCTTAAAACGCTTCTTACACACTATCCTTCTGTAAATGTTGTAGAACAAAAAAATTTTTACTCGATAGAAAACACTTATTCCATTTGTTCGGAATTAGTTCATGCGCATCCTGAAATTTCCAGCTTATACGTGAGCTGGGATCAGCCCGCCTTGTTAGCTATTAAGGCCTTAGACAAATTAAATCGAAAAGATATTGCTGTTTTCACAACGGATCTGGATTATGAAATTGCCGAAAAAATGAAAGAAGGAATTGTTAAAGGAATCAGTACACAGCGTCCCTATGAACAAGGTCAAGCAGCAGGAAGAGTTTTGGCTAAATCTTTAGTTAGCGAAGATATCCCGAAATACATAGCCGTTCAACCATACCTCATTAGGGAAAATCAATTGAAACAAGCATGGCAAAACATATTTTTTGAAAAGTTGCCAATGGAACTGGAATAGTGCTTGCTTGGATGCGGTATAGGTCGAAAAAGGGGGTAATCTGAGCCCGCCGGTACTTGCGAAAAACAAAGGGACTGTAGTTTTTCGCTTAGTTCCGTTGCAGGGCGAGGTTAGCGAGAGCGTGCCCCCTTTACGACCTGTTCCGCATCCAAGCTTTCTTTATTTCCTCCTTGCCTTACAACCACGCCCCATATTTCTTGATATAGAGCTTCTTCACTGTTTCAATGGTAAAACTATACAGTGCAAGGATAAGAAGCAAATACACAAAATACGCCATGGGCATCTCCGTAAATACCGTATTGTCCAGATTATGAAAAAGATAGGGGATAGAAATTGCCGCAAAAATGCCCAGTGCCGAGGCCAGTGCCAGTCTGGAGTCGCACTTGGAGTCCAGAATCGGTCGCTTCGAGGTACGGATGAACTGCACAATCAGGATCTGGGAAATCAAGCCTTCTACAAACCAGCCTGTCTGGAAATAGTTCTGCATGGAAAGGCTGTTATAGCCCAAGAGGAACCAAAGTACCAGGAAGGTCATCACGTCGAATACGGAGGACACGCCGCCCATCACGTTCATAAAGGACACCAGAGATGCACTGTTCCACTTATGGGGCTTTTGCAGGAATTCTTCGTCCACATTGTCCCAGGGAATCGCAATCTGGGTAAAGTCATAAATCAGATTTTGAATCAAAATCTGCAGGGGCAGGATGGGCAAAAATGGCAAGAATATCGAGGCAATCAATACGGAGAACACATTTCCGAAATTACCGGATAATGCCATTTTCATGTATTTCAGGATATTGCCGTAGATTCGTCTCCCTTCATAGATACCGTTTAAAATGACGATTAAGCTCTTCTCCAAGAGGATAATGTCCGCGCTGGCCTTGGCAACGTCTGTGGCATTGTCCACGGAAATGCCTACATCCGCATCATGAAGGCTGGGAGCGTCATTTACGCCGTCTCCCATATAGCCCACCACGTGTCCGTTTTTCCGAAGGGCATCCACCACACGCTGCTTCTGCATGGGAGAGAGACGGGCGAAAATGTCATTTTTCTCCACAACACGGGACAGCTCTTCCTCGCTCATCTTTTCCAAGTCGGAGCCTGTTACCGCATTTTGCTCTCCTACCTTCATCCCCACCAGCTTACATACGTGTTCCACCACAACGGGGGCATCTCCGGAGATTACCTTGACGTGAACTCCCGCATCATATAGTCCATGAATCGCTTCCTTGGCATCCGGCTTGGGCGGATCCAGGAAGGCAATAATACCCAGGAAGGTCATGTCGGTTTCGTCTTCCGCATGGAAAACAGCGGTGTCCCCCGCATTTTTCCTCTTTGCCGCAACGCCGATGACATGCATTCCCTCATGATTTAACTTCTCGGAAAGGGCATTGATCTTCTGAAGGTCTTCTTCGTGAATGTCCATGTATTCCTTCTTCACCCGAATACGGCTGCAACAGGCCAATACAGATTCCAACGCTCCTTTGGTAATCAATACCTCATCCTGGGGCTTGGGAAGAATTTCTTCTGTCTCCTCTCCTAAATGTTCTCCCCCCGGATTGGAAATCACCACACTCATTCTACGACGTTCAAAATCGTAGGGAATCTCATCGGACTTCACATAGCCTCCGGCGTATTTTTGCACATCGCTTTCCGCACCGTAGGATAGGATAGCCCGGTCAATCAAGTTTTTTACCCCTGTAGAATAGTATGCATTCATCCATGCATAGTTCAAAACCACATAGGAATCCTCTCCATTGACATTGATATATTTCTGCAAAACAACATTGTCCATGGTAAGGGTTCCGGTCTTATCGGTGCACAGCACATCGATGGCCCCTAAATTCTGGATGGCGGACATGTTCTTTACAATGGTCTTCTTTTTTGCCAGGAACTTTGCCCCTTTGGCAAGGGTTCCATTCACAATCATCGGTAACATGCCCGGGGTAATACCCACTGCAACGGAGATGGAAAATAAGAAGGCTTCCAGCCAGTTTTTCTTCACAAGACCGTTAATAAGCAATACAAAAAGAACCACCACAATCATGTAACTGATCAGGATTCTGGTTATCTTCGATAGGCTTTTATCAAAATCCGTTTCTTTCTTCTGTGTATGGATGGTCGAGGAAATCTTCCCCAGATAGGAATTCTTTCCGGTCCGTACCACGATGCCGACTCCGGTACCGGAATTCACCGTGGAACCGCCTAAGCAGAGGTTGTTTAGTTCCGCTGCATTGACCATTCTCTGATCCACTCCGGTATATTTCTCCACCGGAATGGATTCTCCCGTAAAGGCGGAAACCGAAAGGAACAAGTCTCTGCTCTCCAGAAGATAGAGGTCTCCGCACACGATATCTCCTGATCCGATGAGCTGTATATCCCCGGGTACCACCTCTTCCACCGGCACTTCTCTTATTTCCGTGCCGTCCTTTCCCGGAATTCGGATTCTTACCGTATCGTGCTCCATATCCTTTAGCTTCTGCATATCCAGATAGGAGCCGTAGTCCTGGGTAAATCGAATCACCGCACTCATACAGGCCAGTGCCAGGATAATGACTCCGGACAGAACATCCCTTTCCACAACAAAGGTAACGATAGCCAAAACAAGGAGCACGATAATAAAAGCATCGGTAAAGCTATGAAATAAAAAATAGAATACGCCATGCTTCTGCATGGCGGAAAGGTCGTTATAGCCGTATTGCTCCAGTCTTTCTTCCCGTTCCTCGTCGCTGATTCCATTTGTCGTGCAGCCTAATTCCTGTAAGACCGAAGAAGCTTCTTTTCCGGCAATTTTCTGAAACTCTTGCTCCACACCGGCGGTCTTTGTCGTAGGGTTCAATTTCTTCTCGTTGTTTAAAATCATATCTTTCACCCTCCTTTTACTTATACAGGGATATCTTAGACCTTTGCACAATGCGAGTCAATTTAATATGATTTTTATTTCAGTCTGCTATACTTTGTTGCTCTTCCTACAGCTCTTATCCCTTAGCAATCATTTTATCTCATCTGTACGCAACACAAAAATCCGCCCTGACTCCCTTCTGCAAACTGCACCTTCCATCGGTGACGGCTGATTACCTGTTTTACAATTTTTAATCCCAATCCATGCTGTCCTGTGCTGGGCTCCCACTCATAGTTTTTCCGGTTCAGTCTTTCCAGAGCAGCTTTCCCTAAACCGCAACCATTATCCTCCACAGTAAGAAATATATGGCTTTTCTCGTCCTGATATAACTTGACTGTTATCTCGCATCCCTCCGGATTATGCTGCACAGCGTTGTTTAATAAATTCATCAGTGCTCTTTCCATCAGATTTTCATTGAAGCACAGTTCCAGACCCTGCAAATCTTCCTCAATATCCAAGTTGAACTGCACTCTTTCATCCTCTGTTTGGTTCCGCATTTCCGTAATCGTCTTTCGAAGAAAACGGCTCACTTGGATTTTTTCCTTCTCCAACTTACCGTAGCCAAAAGACAGCTTACTGAAAAGATTCAGGTTCTCTACAAGGCGACGAAGACGAAGTCCCTGCTTCTCAATCCTTAGTGCACGATCTTTGATTTCTTCCGATTCCGTGGTAGCCGCAATCATTTCCGCATTTCCCAGAGCAATCGCAAGGGGCGTTCGAATGTCATGAGAAACCCCGGCAATCCATTCCGTACGCTCTTCCTCTTTTTGCTTTGCCCGTTTCTTCTGTATCCATATGGGAACGGAAACAAGAATGACTGCATTGGCAAGAAAAAGAAGCGGCAGAAGCTCTATAAGATTTCGAACAGCATTCTCATCATATTCCAGAGTATATTTCCAAATCTGCTCTTTCTTTTGCCCAATAATCAATAAGCCTTCCGGCACCACATAGGTTCGCACCGGATACCCCTCCAGATAATAACGGGTAAACTTTGCCACATCCTGTAAGGTATAGCTTTTTTGAAGCTCTTTCGGCAGGAACTCGCTCCAAAGGATATTGCCTCCATTGTCAAGTAGCATGGCAAATTGCCGAGCCCCGGAGAGTTTTTCGGCTTCCTCTTCCTCTAAGAGGTACTCGTCATTTTCCTTATGTAAATGCTCCATAATCTCCTGACTGTCGGGATAAGAAGGCATACCGTTTCGAGATAAAAAAATCCCAAAAAACAGAAGGTCTGCAAACAGTAGGAATATCGTCAACAAAACCACAAGAGCAATCAGCTGCATTTTCCGTTCTCTATTCCCTCTCATCTTCCTATCTCCAGTTTGTAGCCAAGGCCTCTTACGGTCAGTAGAAATACGGGTTTAGAAGGCTCTTTTTCTATCTTTTCCCGTAAATGCCGCATATGCACAAGCAAAGAGCTTTCCAAGCCGAAATTCCCATCCGGCCAAAGGGCATCGCAGAGGGTATCCGTGGTAACAATTTTCCCCTTATTACGGTATAGGATAGAAAAAAGCGCCAGTTCCTTAGCCGTTAGAGAAAGCTTTTCTCCTTGTCGTATCACTGTTCCTGCATCAATGGAAACCAGCGATTCCCCAAGCTGCACACCCTGCTCTTTCTCCTCTAAATGACAGGTTCTTCTCAGCACGGCGGCAATTCTCAGGATGAGCTCTTCCGGGAGAAAAGGCTTGGTAATGTAATCATCCGCTCCCAGTCCCAAGCCATGCAAACGAGCCCTATCCTCGTCCCTTGCAGAGAGAAAAATCACCGGAACCTCGGAAAGTAGACCTCCATTTTTTTGCTTTTTATAAAAATCAAAGCCATTGCCATCGGTCAGCATGACATCCAAAAGAATAAGCTGATAGCAATTCTCTGAAAGCTTCGCTTCCGCTTCTTTACAAGAAGAAGCGACCTCCACCGAAAGATATCCTTCTTTTCTTAATAGTTCCTGCAAAAGTTCTCTAAGCTCTTTCTCATCGTCCACCACCAATATTTTACAATCTTCTTTTTCCATGATTCTGTCTCCTGCTACTGTCCGCCCTTAGCAATCTTACTATAGCCTTTCTTCTACTACTGCCCTCATCAATCCTACTATAGCTTATATCCTGCTGCTGTCTGCTCTTACCTTTTCTACTATAGCCTTTCTGCCCCTCTTTCCCCATAGTTTTTTTCATTTCTTAAGGTAAACATAAGGTACGCACAAGGTTCCCATAAGCTTCCTTCGCTATTCTCCTCTCGTAAACAAACACATGGAGAAAAAAATATGGAGGAAAAAAATGATGAACTATATTCTGGAAACACAGCATCTTAGCAAAAAAAGCGGAAACAGCTACCGTGTAAAAGACCTTTCTCTATCTGTTCCGGAGAAATGCGTTTACGGCTTTTTAGGTCCCAATGGCGCCGGAAAAAGCACTACTCTCAAAATGATTCTGGGCTTGATTCACCAGAGCGAAGGAAAAATTCAATTTCTGGGAAAAACAGTAAATTCCCAAAATCGCCTTTCTCTTCTCCAAAAGACCGGAAGTCTCATTGAAAATCCGGGCGGTTACGGACATTTAAGCGGACTGGAAAATATGCAGATTGTGCAGAAATTAAAGGGCGTGAAGGAAGAAGAAATTGCCTCGGCACTGAAAACCGTCCGGCTCTATGAACAGAGAGATAAAAAGCTCAGCAGTTATTCTCTGGGTATGAAACAGCGTCTCGGTATCGCCATGGCCATTTTGGGAAATCCGAAGCTTCTAATCCTGGATGAGCCCACAAACGGTTTGGATCCTGCCGGCATACAAGAAATTCGGGAGTTGATTGTATCTCTTCCTAAAGAAAGAAATATGACGGTCATCATTTCCAGTCATCTCCTCAGTGAAATAGAGCAAATGGCAAGTCAAGTCGGAATCATTCACCATGGAAAACTGCTCTATGAAGGGCCTCTTAAGGACCTGGAATGTAACGGAAAAAGTCTGGAAGAGGCATTTCTGGAAATGACCGGCGGAAAGGAGTCTTTATGAATACCCTAAGCAATATCCCTAAAATCGTTTCTATAGAGTTTCAAAAAGCGCGCCATAAGCATTTTCCTTTGCTGTTCCTCGCAGCTCTGCTTTTGGATTATGCCTATATGTTTTATGGCACAAAAGCGCATTCCGAGACATGGTTAAATATCTTTTATGCTCTTCCCATCATTAACACCCTGGTTCTGTCCGTACTTATGGCGGTAATTGCTTCCCAGTCTGTGGACATGGAACACAAAGGCGCTATGTGGAACCTTCTTCCCACCTTGGAAAGCAGAGCTTCTATCTATCTGGGAAAGCTTTTCTTCGGTTTTATTACCCTTGTCCTGTTTTGTAGTTTCCAAATCGGTATAGTCCTTCTTGGGGGAAAGTTCTTAGGTTTTACCGGAGATATTCCGTCACATATTGTTCCGGTTCTGTTCTTCTCGGAACTTATCGGCGGAATGATTCTGTATCAGCTTCAATGCACGCTTTCCCTACTGTTTTCCAGCCAGTTTGCAGCCCTTTCCATCGCCTTCGGCGGTACCCTGTCCGGCTTATTCCTGGCCTTTATCAGCACAGACATGTGGACTCCCTGGTCCGTTTTCTTCTCTCTTAGCCCTATCGGTATGGACTATAACCGCGCATCAAAACTTATGAGCCTGAGTCTAAGGTCTATCCCTATTTCCGATATTTTCCTAAGCCTGCTTTATCTCACCGGCACATTTTTGCTTGGTCTCCTTCTTTTCACCCGGGCAGAGCAGGGAGAGACTTTATTTTCTCTCCATAGACAAAAAGTAAGCCACAGTCTGCACAGCAGGTTGTCTCCGGAATTTATCAAGTTAAAAAGGAACCCCATCTGGATTCCTTTCCTTATGATTCCCCTGATTTCGGCACTGATTGGAACGGTGAATTTTGTGCAAAATCAGGGTGTCTTACAATATACTTGGGAAGATCTCTGGACCCAGCAATCTCTGTTTCTGGGGATGTTTTTCCTGGCTCCCCTCATCGGCATTCTCTGCAGTCTTCTGTGGCGAATGGAGCATCAAGGCAGTAACTGGAATCTGATTTTAACTATTACTAGCCCCGGAAAACTGCTTCGGGACAAATGGTTTACAGCAACCTTCCTCAGTACGCTCTGCATGGTTTGGATCAGTTTTATTTATCTTCTGAGCGGTAAAATCCTTGGCCTTCCGGGAGCTGTTCCGGCAATCTTTTGGATACGAATACTTTCCGCTATCCTCTCCATTGCCGCAATTACCGCCCTGCAAAGCACCCTGTCCATGTTCTTCCACTCCTTTGCCCTTCCCATCGCGCTGGCTTTTCTGGGTAGCTTGGTCGGCCTTACACTGACCGTTAAGGGAGCCTACTATGCCCTGCCCTATTCCACGCTGATTTACGGCATGGGCAGTACTTCTATCACCGGAGAGCTGAATTTTCCGATTCTCCTCTTAAGCTGTGCCTTTTATATTTTCGCAGCACTGGGCATCGGTATTCTGTATCTAAAGAAGAGCGATGTGAGAACACATGTCTAAAAGGTAAGGGCTTTTGGCTTTGGAAAACATGGATGTTATTTTTCTTATCGGAAGTCTCTAAATCAGTTGTCGATAAAGCGTCGACAACTGATTTCATCTATCCTATCTTCACTACAAATTTCTTTCTTCTCCACATCATCTATACTTTTAATACTATGTCCTTGAATACTATTGGACAATTTTTCTATTATTGAATTATTGTCCAGTAGTAATGGACAAAATCTACTAAATGAATTAAAATGTCCAGTAGAACAAATATGATATGGAGACGAAAGAAATGATTAAACGCGAAAAATATATAGAATCCATCCGAGAATTCTATAACGGAGATTTGATTAAGGTCATTACAGGTATTCGACGGTGTGGAAAATCCGTTATCTTGCAGCAAATATTGAACGAAATCAGAGAACAATCAGACAATATTATTTTCCTTGATTTTGAAGATACCGCTATCTTAAATTCCATTCCTGATGAGGTGTCACTACTGAGTTACATTGACAGTCATCGCAAGGAATCTCTATGCTACATATTTCTTGATGAGATCCAGAGAGTAGATGGTTGGGCAGGAGCATGCAGAACACTCCGGATTAGAAACTGTTCTGTTTTTATCAGTGGCTCAAACTCCAAGCTTCTATCAAGGGAATTTACGAAGGAATTATCCGGCAGATTTGTGTCTTTTCGAGTTCATCCCTTTGTCTATAGAGAACTTTCCGAATATGGAAAAGAACTTGGTAAAGAAGTCACCCTCACCGATTATATTATTTGGGGAGGATTTCCGAAGCGAATTGAATACAGTAACGAAAACAGCCAGCGCATCTATCTTAATGAGCTTAATGAAACTATTATTTTAAACGACATCATTAACCGTTATAAAATCAGAAAAACTGAGGTCTTTAAACGACTAGCTAATTTTTTGTTTCTTTCTAACGGAAGAATCCTCTCAGCCAGATCTGTGGAAAAATATATGAAGGGAAACGGTCTAGCCTGTTCTGTTACAACAATCACCAAGTATATTGGTTATCTGGAAGAGGCTTATTCGATAGCGACAGTAAAAAGATATTCTGTTAAGTCCAAACGCGAACTGGAATACTATCTCAAAGTTTATAATGAAGATGTAGCCTTAAATTCCATTAGAGTCATGAATAATAGATACGATATCACCCACAACTTTGAAAACATAGTTTATAACGAGCTCCTCTACATGGGCTATAATCTCCAGGTATATCACGATGGTTCTCAGGAAATAGATTTTGTTGCCAATAAAGGCAATAAGCAATACTATATCCAAGTTGCCTATTCTGTAGCTGAAGAAAAAGCCTATGATAGGGAATTTGGAGCCTTTGCGAAGCTGGACAACTCTTGTCAGAAAATTGTAATCACAAATGATGATATTGATTACAGTACCAGTACTATACGACATATCCGGTTCGAAGATTTCGTGAAAATGGATGAATTATAAGAATGTGCTAAGTTATCTCCGAAAATAATCCCTTCGTCCCGCTCCGAATCATAAGCTTATGGCAAAACCTCCAGCCAGTAGCCATCCGGGTCTTCGATGAAATAGATGCCCATGGCTTCATTTTCAAAGCAAATGCAGCCCATCTCCTGATGCTTTTTGTGCGCTTGCTCAAAGTCATCCGCTTGAAAGGCCAGATGAAATTCACACTCTCCCAGGTCAT
>CAUUUY010000014.1:0-13152 GCA_963548305.1 uncultured Oribacterium sp. | reverse complement strand
ATCGAAAGAGGAATTATTTCAAAATGTATGGGAGGACAGCATTACCGGGGATAATACATTGAATGTCCACATTCGCAGATTAAGAGAAAAAATTGAGATAGACCCTAACGAGCCACGAGTCTTAAGGACTGTTTGGGGAGTAGGGTATATGCTGGCTTTAGGAGAAGGATAATGAAAAAAGGATATCTCTATTTTCTACTAATTTTGATCCTTTCCTGGCTTGCCCTGGTGTTTTTAGGCTTACCGATAATGAAGAAACCAAAGGATTTTGCTGAAATAAATTATATCATAAAGTCAGTGGAAAAAAACTGGGGACATTGGGAAGACAGTGCTTTTCAAGATAGAAAAAGTGAACTTTCATTCTATGTTATCAATGCTCAGGGGGATATCGTTTACGAATCCATGGTCACGAAGAGGAGCGGGCTGGAAGACTCTATAAAAAATAAAGATACGATTATAGATATTGTAAAAAACAAGAAAGTAGTGGGAAAGCTCATCGTTTTAAATGAAGATTATGAACGCTATGTTGACTACAGTATTCGTATGAGAAATAGCTATTTACTGATAAATAGCATATTCTTTATTATTATTGCAATCCTGGTGTTTGAAATATGGAAAACAATTCTTCAACCATTAGACCAATTAAAAGTTTTTGCAGAAAGAATTTCAGATGGAAATCTTGAGATGCCTCTGAGCATTCATAGTAATGATGCCCTTAGTACATTTGCTAATAGCTTTGATATTATGCGGGAGAAGCTATTGACCGCTAAAATCAATGAGCAAAATACACTCAAAAAGAGGAAAGAACTCATTGCCTCTTTAAGCCATGATATAAAAACCCCGATTGCTTCCATAAAAGCAACTACAGAGCTTCTAGCTTTACAGGAAGATAATGAATCCAAAAGAAAAAAGATGCTGATGATTATGGATAAAGCGGAGCAAATTAATCTTCTGGCGTCCAATTTATTACAGTCTACATTAGATGAGCTGGAGGAAATGGAAGTAATTGTAAGGGAAGAATGTAGTGAAGTTGTAACAGATATTATTCGCAGTGCAGACTATAAAAATTATATTAAGGAGATATCCATTCCTTCCTGCATCATAAAAATAGATAAAAATCGATTATTACAGGTTTTTGACAACATAATCAATAATTCTTATAAATATGCGAATACAGAGATTGTTGTATCCTCCTGTTTTTTTGATCAGTACTTACGAATCTCTGTTAGCGATTTTGGAGACAGCATTGAAGAGGAAGAAATTCATCTTGTGGATCAAAGATTTTATCGGGGAAAAAAAGCAAAGGACTTTGCCGGTTCCGGATTGGGCTTATATATTTGCAAAAAGATTATAAATAAAATCGGAGGAAGAATTCGTTTTGATAAAATAGAGAATCAATTTTGTGTAACAATAGATTTGCCATTGGCATAATCAGATGGAAGATACTACAGGAAACTTTCAAAGAAAGACTTTCCTGTAGTAATTTTTTGTTTGTAAATAGGACTGCTTTAGAAGTATGGGGTCTCATTTTCATTTTAGGAAATGAGGATAAGGAATTTTAGGTGCAATATATAGTTAAGAATCATGATGGGACAGTTAAGAATTGTTAAGGAAGAGGCAAAGACTACTAAGATTTTGAATGTTAAAATTAATACGGAAAAAGGAACGTGTATCAAGAACTGAACCATGAAAGGAATACAAAAATGGTGAGTCAAGATAAAAAAATAATCATTAGAACGGAAAAACTCTGTAAGAGCTTTTCAACGAAAAACCATAGTGAACATATTTTAAAGAATATAGATTTAGAAATTTATGAGAGGGATTTTACTGTGGTTATGGGAGCATCAGGTTCGGGTAAGTCAACCCTTCTCTATATGCTTTCTGGAATGGATAATCCATCTTTGGGAAGAGTCTTCTTTAGAGATGAAGAGATTTCCGGTAAATCCAATAATGCGTTATCCGACTTTAGAAGAAATCACTGTGGATTTGTGTTCCAACAGATTAATTTGATTCATAATCTTACGGTTCTGGATAACATTGTGCTGTGCGGTCTGTTAAGAAATAAAAATAATGCTGAAGTACTGCAGAAAGCAAAGCGGCTTCTCTCAATGGTTCATATTGAAGAAAAAAATTGGGATAAAAGTCCCGCAGAAATCTCGGGAGGTGAAGCACAAAGAGTTGCAGTAGTCCGTGCTGAAATCAATGAACCGGATATATTGTTTGCAGATGAACCTACAGGAGCACTGAACTCCGAATCAGGGTGCAGAGTTCTTGATTTATTAAGCAATATTCATCAACAGGGTAGAACTGTCTTAATTGTTACCCATGACTTTAATGCAGCTTTAAGAGGGAATCGCATACTGTATTTGAAGGATGGAGTGATTTGCGGGGAGTGTAATCTGGGACAATATACAGGAAATCATGATAAGGAAAGAAATATACAATTGGACGGTTTTCTAAAGGAAATGGGTTGGTAATGATGATAAAAAGAATATTACTTTTTAACCTTTCTAAAATTAAAAAAAATGTGTATGGATCTTTTGTCTTTGTTTTTTTGATTGCGGTGTCTTCTTTTTTGATAGGTATATCTTTTTCTATAGAAGATAGTTTTTCGGCTTTATTTGAGACTGTTTATGAAGCAACAAACAGTGCAGATTATAGCGCCATATTTCCCAGAGAATACTTAGAAAGTAAAAAAGGGGATATCGAGAGCTTCATTCAAAAATCAGAAATCAATACCGCTTATGAAACAGAAGATACTTTGATTTTCTTAAAAACATCAATCTCTGTAGAAAATAAGGAAGAATTACAGGGTTCGTGGATTATACGGAATTTTGATAGAGACAATCTTTTATCTACTGTCAATCTTGTGGAAAAAATGGAGACCCAGCCGGAGAATGCCATATTTGTTCCCTATCTGTGCAGGACCTTATTTGGTTTTCAATTAGGAGAAAATTTATCTATAAAGTACCTTGATGAGTATAAGACTTTTGTGATTGCCGGATTTACTGAGGATATCTTATATGGTAATCGAGGCGTTATGGCCTTTGATGTACCGGAGAAATCTTTCTCGGAATTGGAAAATTCTCTTGGAAATGAGAGCCGCAGTGCTTTATTGTTGCTTAAGTCTGAAGAGAGGGGTTTAAGACAAAACTTTATCCCACTCATCAAAGAGGCGTCCTATGCAACGTATACGGATATTGTTTCCGCACGGTACTCTATGCATTCTACATTACACGTATACAGTGTTGCGATACTTTTCTTTTCCATTGTGACGCTGATTGTGGTGTGTTTGGTAATGTATTTTAGACTTAAAGACAATTTTTATAAGGATTTTAAAACAATTGGGGTGATGAAAGCACTAGGCATTAGCGATAGGGAAATTCGACTGTCCTTTGTTTTCCAATACATTTTCTTAGCTTCTATGGGAAGTGTTTTAGGGATTTTATTGTCTGCTACACTGGAATCCACTTTCATTCCCTCTTTAACGGCAGAATGCGGTATGAAGTGGGTAAATTCTTTTCATGTGATGAGAGGATTAGAAATCCTATCGGTGAATCTAATTATAGTATTCCTATTTGCATTTCAAGCAACGGCTACCGTAAAGAAAATCACTCCGGTAGCAGCCATAAGGGGACAAAGGGGTAATTATAATGGTGGAATCAGTCATTCATTTTTTGGGAAAATTCCTTTATCCCTGGACTTTTTATCAGCTATTTATTTATTGATTAGTAGAAAGAAACAAAATATAGCCATCTGCTTGATTGTTGCCTTAGCAGTATTATCCTCTTCATTTTTTATCACTTTATTTTCCAATATTGTTCAAAAAGAAGACGGTTTATCGCAAATCAGTGGTATGGAGAAATTTGATATTGTTTTAAAGCCCGGGGAAGAAGCAAATATTCAGGAACTATATCAGATACTATCCGACATGGATAACACCAAAGCCGTTATAAAATGTATAGGTCCCGGAGGGGGAGAAATCCTGTGTGATAACAATGTAAGCGGAAGAATAACGGTTTATGATGACTATGAGAAATTGGAAAAGATAGGATTATATAAGGGAAGGTATCCTTTCTATGACAATGAAATCGCCATCTCGGTTAATCTCTCCAAGAGTTTAAAAAAAGGAATAGGAGATGTGATTTCGATCAGAAATGATTATCAAGAACAAGCTCCGGAGGAAGAATATGTAGTAACCGGACTGACACAAGGCAGCTATACCGGAGGACTTGATATTTTCTTTACCTATGACGGTATCCTAAAAATAGAACCGGATGCCAGTTGGGAATCGATGTATCTGTATCTAAAGAATAACAGGGACATAGAGGTCGCGATATCGAAAATTCAATCTCAAATTGGGGATGAAAACATTTATATCGAAAATTTCAAAGAATTATTCAACAGCCAGTTTGCTTCAGTTATAGCCAATGTAAAGGCGATTCTCCTCTGGGTGCTTTTCGTAAGCATGCTTATTACACTAACTACTGTGATTTTACTGGTAAAAACAGTTGTTTTAAATAACGAAAGTGATTTTGCTGTGATGAGAGCAATAGGCTTCACAACGTACCAGATAGCAAGGCAGATTTCTATGAGTATCCTGCCGATTTTGGTGATCTCTTCCTGTATAGGATATTTATTATCCTTGTTATTTACCAATAGAATTTTGATTTTTATGTTACAAGGAATGGGGATTTATGACTTGCGGTTTAATCTTCCTAATGGATATATACTTGCTTACGCAATAATCCTTATTTTCTTATCTTACTTCCTGTCCATACTCTATGTATGCAGGCAGAGTAAGTATTCTCCTAACTATATTATGAATAGAGGGGAGTAAAAAACTATATAAAATCCAATCTATTCCATAGCCTTCACAATCAAAAAAGGAAGGTGTTGTAAAGAACAAAATTTTCAATAGCGTATATGCAGTATAGGTCTGAAAAAAGGGGTAATCTGAGCCCGTGGGTTCTTAGCTTTTGTTCTGTAAAAGCTTAGAACCCCTACGTGGCGAAGTTAGCGGGAGCGTGCCCCAATTTTAGACCTATACCGAAAGGAAGCATTCGTAATTACTTCTTTCTACATCCTTTTTAATTTTCAGCAGGCTTATCCTTCCGCATCAAGATAGCCTCCGCTTCATTGATGGCCTTCTCCACCATTTCTGCAACTATGGGCGCCAGTTTTTCCTCTGATTTCCGAATCTTCTCCGGAATAGGCTTGGTAACCGGGTGCTTTGCCACAAAGATGGTACAGCAATCCTCGTAGGGCTCAATGGAGGTTTCATAGGTGCCGATTTCCTGCGCTACATCCACGATTTCCTGCTTATCGAAGGCAATCAGGGGGCGGTAAACCGGCAGGGTGCAGACCTCATTGGTGCAGACCAGACTTTGCAGAGTCTGGGAAGCCACCTGTCCGATGGACTCTCCGGTAATTAAACCGATACAGTTATTTTTATAGGCCAATGCCTCCGCAATCCTCATCATATAGCGGCGCATAATAATGGTCAGCTCCTCATGGGGACAGTGCTCATAAATAGCCAGCTGAATATCCGTGAAATTTACCACATGCAGAAGTATGGGGCCGGTATAGGTGGAAACCTGCTTGGCCAGATCCATAACCTTGATTTTCGCTCTTTCACTGGTATAGGGGGGCGCATGGAAGTAGGTTGCCTCCAGTAAAGCACCCCGCTTTGCCACCTTGTAGCCGGCAACAGGGGAGTCAATTCCTCCGGAAAGCAGTAGCATGGCCTTTCCGTTTGTACCCAGGGGCATTCCGCCCAGTCCGGGAATAATCTTTCCGTAAATGTTCATATACTGGCGGATTTCCACCCGAAGCTTCACATCCGGCTTATGCACATCCACGCGAGCATTGGGGAAGGCCTCCAGAATACTGTGGCCAAGTTCCTGATCCAGCTCCGGGGAGGTCATGGGATAGGACTTTTCGGCTCTTCGACTTTCCACCTTGAAGGAAACATTGCTGTCGCCATAGGCTTCTTTAAAGTAGGAAAGAACTGCATTTTCCAAAACGGAGAAGTCCGGGCTTAAAGGCACCTGCACCATAGGCGCAATGCCGGCAATACCGAAAACATGGCGAAGGGCATCAATGCACTCCTCATAATCGTAGTCCTCGGACTTTACATTTACATAGATTCTTCCCCGTTCCCGGCTTACGGAATAGCTTCCGCTGGCCCGCTTTAATTTCATCCGAATATCATGCACCAGGGCGTCCTCAAAGACATAACGGTTTTTTCCCTTGGTGCCGATTTCTGCATATTTAATCAAAAATGCTTGGTATTGCATAATTCTCCTTCTTTACATAAGAAAAGTGCATGAAACCATGCACTTTTGAAAAGCCTTGTATATCTTCTTTCTTTCCGTTAAGATACAACAGTTAAATGATGTAAGGAGCCAGGTGGGATAAAATATCCTCCATCTCTCCATCATCAGCATGAATGTTCAAGTCGATGGGCTTGGAAAGGTCTAAGGAAAAAATTCCCATAATAGACTTTGCGTCAATTACATAACGACCGGAAACCAAATCGAAGTCCACATCAGAGTAACGAACCAACTCGTTTACAAAGGACTTAACTTTATCAATAGAATTTAATGAAATACGAACCGTCTTCACAGCTTACCCTCCTTTAAAATTGATAAGATTATTGTAGTAATGAACGATTTTAAAGTCAAGCGAAAGCCGTGAAAGAACTGTAATTTTAGAAAGAGGATGAAAATGGATTTAGCAGGACTGCGCTTTGCCATGCACAACTTAGGCTGCAAAGTCAATTCATATGAGACAGAGGCCATGACCGAAGCGATTTTGCAGGAAGGGGCTAGGCTGGTGGACTTTACGGAGGAGGCGGACATTTACCTGATTAACACCTGCTCCGTAACCAATATTGCGGACCGAAAATCCCGGCAAATGATTCATCAGGCTAAGCAGAGGAATCCTGAGGCCATTGTCATTGCCACCGGCTGCTATGTGGAAGGAAAGCAGGAGGAACTGAAAGAGGATAAGGGCATTGATATTCTTATCGGAAATACCGGAAAGGGCAGGGTGGTAGAGCTGATTAAGGCCTATCGGGAGGCTATGCTGGAAAATGATGCAAGTCCCATGGAACCCTTTTCCCCGGTACGGGAGGAGGGAGAGTATGAAAATCTATATCTTTCCAAGCCAAAGGATAAGAGTAGAGCCTTTGTAAAGGTGCAGGACGGCTGCAATCAGTTTTGCGCCTATTGCATTATCCCCTATGTTCGGGGCAGAATCCGGAGCCGTAAGGAAGAAGACTGTCTGGAGGAGATTCGTCATTTGGCGAAGGAAGGCTTTCAAGAAGTGGTGCTTACCGGGATTCACCTATCCTCCTACGGATTGGATTTTGAAAATCTTTCCTATGAGTATGCCAGCAAAAAGGCGGAAACAGGAGAGGCTTTGCTCCATTTGATTTCCGAGGTGGGAAAGATTCCCGGTATTCAAAGAATTCGTCTGGGAAGTCTTGAACCTAGAATTATTACGGAACGCTTTTTAGCAGGTTTAAAGGAAGTAGAAGCAATCTGCCCGCATTTCCACCTGTCCTTACAAAGCGGTGCGGAAAAGACCCTTAAAGAAATGAATCGTCATTATACGAAAGAAGACTTCAAAAAGGCGGTAGAGGATATCCGAAGGGTTTATCCCATGGCGGCCATTACCACGGATGTGATTGTGGGCTTCCCCGGAGAGCGGGAGGAGGATTTTCAGGAGTCTCTTGCCTTTTTAAAGGAAATCTCCTTCTATGATCTCCACGTATTCAAGTTCTCCAGAAGAAAGGGGACGAAAGCAGACGAAATGAAGGATCAGATTCCGGATAATATCAAAACAGCCCGCTCCAAAGAGCTTTTAGCACTGGCCTTGGAAGACTCCAAGAAATTTAGAGAGAAATTCTTAGGAAAAGAAAGCTCCATATTAATAGAAGAAATCCGGGAAATCGAAGGAAAGTATTATTACACCGGTTTCAATAAAGAATATATCCGCTATATCCTGCCGGTTCAGGATGAACTCTTGGCAGAGCTAGAGGAAGACAAAGAAAAGCAAGACGAAAGATTAGCTCAATTAGGAAAAGAAGCTATCGGAAGCATTAGAGCGGTAAAAGGCTTAGAACTGAAGGGAGAGATGATTTTATCAGAGTGAGAAGAGCACGATATAAAAATCAAGACTTGCTTTTCGGCAGTATAGGTCTGAAATGGGGGCACGCTCCCGCTAAGCTCGCCCTGCAGGGGTTCTAAGCTTTTAAAAGACAAAAGCCAAGAACCCGCGGGCTCACATTACCCCCGCTTCCAGACCTATACTGCCGAAAAGCTTGCATGAATCATGTTTTTTACAGCATGCTTTTCTTGGAATAGGGAGGGGCGATTTCTCAGGCTTTCGACTTTTGACATTTGCCTTAGATTCAAAATTTTTTTCGATTTTTTCAATTTTGCATTTTGACTTATTTCTTCTATTGCTTCTTTATTCAGGATATTCGACTCGCTTTCCCGATATAGGGCTTATGACAGGGGCAATCTGAGCCCGTCAGTACTTGCTGAAAGCGAGCAAAGCGAAGCTTGAAGTTAGTACTGTACCCGTTGGGCGAGCTTAGCGGGAGCGTGCCCCGGAGTAAGCCCTATACCGGAAAAGCGATATATATATTCTATAAAAATATATGGAAAAAACAGGAAGAAAAATGCGGAAGTCGGAAGCAGAAAATCCACCCCGCCCTGTTCATCAGAAATTCACAAAGTTCTTCATAAAAATTCTTGACACATCCTTCCATTAGCGGTATATTATGACCATGTGTTAGCACTCAATACACATGAGTGCCAACAAAGCCGAGAAAGGAGGGAAAGAGTTCTGTGGATCAGAGAAAGGTGATTATTCTCACCACGATTATCAAAAACTATTTGGAAACCGGAGAGCCGGTAGGTTCTCGTACCATCAGTAAGTTTTCCGGTTTGAATCTAAGTTCGGCAACCATTCGTAATGAAATGAGTGACTTGGAAGAATTAGGGTATATTATACAGCCTCATACATCTGCAGGAAGGATTCCCTCAGACAAGGGTTACCGCTTTTATGTGGATCAGCTTATGGAAAAGCAGGAGCGGGCCTTATCCGATGTGAAGAGCTCTATGTTTGCCAGAATGGAACGACTGGAAAGTACTTTACAGGCTTTGGTAAGAAACATTGCCAGTGACACCCACTACGCGGCCTTAGTATCCGGCCCCAGTATGCAGAAGAATAAAATCAAGTTCTTGCAGCTTTCCTTAGTGGAGAAGCAGAAGGTCTTATTCCTTCTGATGTTTCAGGGCAATATTGTAAAGACCATTACCTTGGACATTCCGGAGGATTTGGAACAGGCTGCTATCCTCTCCTTAAACCTTTTGCTAAATGATGTTTTAGCGGGGTTCTCCGTGGAGGAGCTGGGGGAAAAGGATATCCGTTCTTTAATGGATAGAACGCCATATAAAGCAACTATGGAAACCGTACTTCGGGGAATGCAGGAGCTTTTGCATCCCGAGGAGGAAGAGGTGGAGATTTATACCTCAGGCGCCACCAACATTTTCAAATATCCGGAGCTTACCGATTCGGAAAATGCCTCCAAGCTGATTTCCGCTTTAGAGCGGAAGGAGGAGTTGGCAGGTCTTCTGAAAAACAACGAGTCGGAAGAAAAGGATGGAAGCATTCAGGTTTATATCGGAAAGGAAAGTCCTTTGGAGGATGTGACGGATTGTGCAGTGGTTACCGCTAAGTATCACTTGGGTAACGGAATGCAGGGGACTCTTGGCGTCATTGGACCGAAGCGAATGGATTATGAGAAGGTTTTAAAAACTCTAACAAAACTGATTCAGGATATGGAACGGAGTTTTTAAATAGAGAAAGGAGAGACTTGTGGCAGAGAATACAGAGCAGCAAGGGAGGGAAGAGGAGCTGAAGCAGGATCAGGAAGCATCTGTAGAAGTAGATGCGGAAGAGAATGGGGAGGCTACTTCCGAAGAGACTTCCGGAGAGGAATCCGTGGAGAGTTCTCAGGCTGTAGAGGAAGGAAACTCCGAAGAGAATCCGGAACTTCTCCAATTAAAGGATAAGTACCTTAGAACCTTGGCGGAGTATGAGAACTTCAGAAAGCGCTCCGAGAAGGAAAAGGCACAGATGTTTGAGCTGGGAGCCAAAAGCATTATCGAAGCTCTGCTCCCAGTGGTGGACAACTTTGAAAGAGCTTTAAGCCATGTGCAGGAAGAGGAAAAGGATTCCCCCTTCGTCAAAGGCATAGAAGGGATTTACAAGCAGATTCAGAAGATGTTTGCCGACTGCAACATTCAGGAAATCGAAGCCCTCGGTAAGAAGTTTGATCCGGCTTTACACAATGCGGTGATGACGGAGGAAGAGGGAGATGCGGAGGAAGATACCATTACCCAGGATCTTCAGAAGGGATATACCTATCGGGGAAATGTGGTTCGCCACTCCATGGTAAAGGTAAAGAAGTAAAATAACGCTAGTTTGAAAAAGTTTTGAAGAAAAACATTTTGTATATAGAGAAAAAGGAGAGAAAAGACTATGGGAAAGATTATTGGAATTGACTTAGGAACAACCAACAGCTGTGTAGCAGTTATGGAGGGTGGAAAGCCCGTTGTTATCCCCAATGCAGAGGGTATGAGAACAACCCCTTCTGTAGTGGCATTTACCAAGACCGGAGAGCGTCTTGTGGGAGAGCCTGCAAAGAGACAGGCGGTAACCAATGCGGAGAGAACCATTTCCTCCATCAAGAGACACATGGGTACAGATTACAAGGTATCCATTGACGGAAAGGATTATACTCCACAGGAAATTTCCGCTATGATTTTACAGAAGTTAAAGGCGGATGCGGAGAGCTATTTGGGAGAAAAGGTAACCGAGGCGGTTATTACCGTTCCTGCTTACTTTAACGATGCTCAGCGTCAGGCTACCAAGGATGCAGGTAAGATTGCAGGTCTTAAGGTAGAGCGTATCATCAACGAGCCTACAGCGGCAGCTCTTGCTTACGGTTTGGAGGATGAGTCCGAGCAGAAGGTTATGGTATACGACTTAGGTGGTGGTACCTTCGATGTATCCATCATCGACATCGGAGACGGCGTAATCGAAGTATTGTCCACCAACGGTGATACCCATTTAGGTGGTGATGACTATGACGATCGTATTACCAAGTGGTTGGTAGACGAGTTTAAGGCTGCAGAGGGGGTAGACCTTTCTCAGGATAAGATGGCTTTACAGCGTTTGAAGGAAGCGGCTGAGAAAGCAAAGAAGGAGCTTTCCTCTGCAACCACTACAGATATCAACCTGCCTTTCATTACAGCTACAGCAGAAGGTCCAAAGCACTTGGATATGAAGCTTAGCAGAGCAAAGTTTGAGGAGATTACTTCCGATTTAACAGAGAGAACTGCTGTTCCGGTACAGAACTCCATGAAGGATGCAGGACTGAGTAACGCTGACCTTGGTAAGGTACTCTTAGTCGGCGGTTCTACCAGAATGCCTGTAGTACAGGAAAAGGTAAAGCAGCTTACCGGAAAAGAGCCTTCCAAGAACTTGAACCCTGATGAGTGTGTTGCCCTTGGTGCAGCGGTACAGGGTGGTAAGATGAGCGGAGAAGCTGGAGCAAGCGATGTTCTTCTTCTGGACGTAACACCGTTAACTCTTTCTATCGAGACCTTAGGCGGAGTGGCTACTCCTCTTATCAAGAGAAACACCACCATTCCTACCAGAGCTTCTCAGGTATTCTCTACAGCGGCAGATAATCAGACTGCGGTAGACATCCATGTTGTACAGGGTGAAAGAGAGTTTGCAAGAGATAACAAGACCTTAGGACAGTTCAGACTGGACGGTATCTTACCGGCACAGCGTGGTGTTCCTCAGATCGAAGTTACCTTCGACATTGATGCCAACGGTATCGTAAATGTTTCCGCTAAGGATAAGGGAACCGGTAAGGAGCAGCATATCACCATTACCTCCGGATCCAACATGTCCAAGGAGGATATTGATAAGGCGGTAAATGAAGCTGCACAGTTCGAAGCAGCGGATAAGGAGAAGAAGGAAGCTATCGAAGTAAGAAACGGAGCGGATTCCATCGTATTCCAGACCAAGAAGGCTCTTACCGATGTGGGAAGCCAGATTAGCGACAGCGATAAGGCAACTGTAGAAGCTGACTTAAAGGCTTTAGAGGATGTTCTTGCAGCCAATCCTTTGGAGGGAATTACCAAGGACGGTGCAGAGCAGATTAAGGCAGCACAGGAGAAGTTGATGCAGTCTTCTCAGGCACTTTTCACCAAGGTGTATGAGCAGGCTCAGGCAGCAGGGGCAGCCGGTGCCGGAGCGGAAGATGCAGGTGCAGCAGCTTCTGAAGGCCAGAGCGGTAACGCTGACGACAATGTAGTCGACGGAGACTTTAAGGAAGTGTAATTCGAAAAATTTTCCGGAGAAGACAGGCTTAAGCCTGTCTTTTCCTGGGATTTAAAGGAGAGGAAAATATATGGCAGAAAAGCGTGATTATTATGAGGTGCTGGGGGTAGATAAAAATGCCGATGATAGTGCCATTAAAAGAGCCTATCGAAAGTTGGCAAAGCAGTACCATCCGGACTCTAATCCCGGAGATGAAAGTGCCGCAGAGAAATTCCGGGAAGCTTCGGAAGCCTATGCGGTATTGTCCGATCCGGAGAAGAGAAAGGCCTATGATACCTATGGACATGCGGCCTTTGATCCGAACTCCGCAGCGGGAGCAAGCTCCGGTTTCGGCGGTTTTGATTTCAGCGGCATGGATATGGGGGATATTTTCTCCGAGTTTTTCGGCGGAGGATTCGGTTCCTCCTACGGTTCTTCCCGCAGAAGATCCAATATGCCGGAAAAGGGAGCCAATATTCGTGTAGGACTTCGTATTTCCTTTGATGAGGCTATTAAGGGCGTAAAGAAGACCATTAAGATTCGATATAAAGATACCTGTAAGACCTGTAACGGCTCCGGAGCAAAACCGGGAACGGAAAGACAGACCTGTCCCCGTTGTAACGGTGCAGGCCAGGTAAGAATGACCCAGCAAAGCATCTTCGGAACCATTCAGCAGGTAACTACCTGTCCTGAGTGTCACGGAGAGGGAACAGTGGTTAAGGAAAAATGTCCGGATTG
>CAUUUY010000013.1:0-13204 GCA_963548305.1 uncultured Oribacterium sp. | reverse complement strand
GCTCTAAGCTTGAAATATGTATAAAATTTAATTCAAGCGAGACTCTTACATAGAAAAAGGGCGTTAGCAGAAAAAGGGGCTGTAAAAAAATCAAAGATACCATTTTTAGTGCTGTGGAGGTCCGTTGCAGGGTAATCTGAGCCCGTGGGTACTTGCGAAAAACAAATGAAATGCTGTTTTTCGCTTAGTATCCCCTACGTAAGGACAAACTTTTCATCAGAAAAGTTGTCCTGTACAAGACCAACTTCCGAAGGAATTTGCTTTGCGAAGCAAAGTGAGCAGTGGTTAACAAAACCACTGCTCAGTCAGGCGAAGCTAGCGAGAGCGTGCCCCATTTTCAGACCTATGCTGCGTAGAAAACCCATGTTTCTCACTTCAGACCTATATTTAATAGAAAAAGGAGCAGTGGAATATCCACCGCTCCTTTGCTGTTTATAATCATCTAGGCGAATCAGGATGTTTTCCGATTTTCGGATTAAACATCAGTACTTCCTTCCCAAGTTCCTACTTCTCTGTGAGCAGACTTCTCATCGAACCAGTGTGTGGTTACGGTCTTTGCTCTGGTGAAGAAGCGAACGCCGTCTCTTCCGAGAACGTGAAGGTCTCCAAAGAAGGAATCCTTGTTTCCGGAGAAGGGGAAGTAAGCTGTTGGAACAGGAATTCCTACATTGATTCCGACCATTCCTCCATCAGTCTCCATTGCGAAGCGTCTTGCATAGTATCCGCTCTGGGTGAAGATTGCAGAACCGTTAGCGAAGGGGTTTGCATTCATGATAGCGATACCCTCTTCATAGTTCTTTACTCTCTTGATACAAGTAACCGGTCCAAAGATTTCGCAGTCACCGATGCTCATATCCTTAGTAACATGGTCGAAGATAGTTGGGCCTACGAAGAATCCGTTCTCTAAGCCGGGAACCTTCACATCTCTACCATCCAATACAAGCTCTGCACCCTCATCAATACCCTTCTGAATCCAGTTCAGTACGCTTTCCTTATGCTTTGCAGAAACAACAGGTCCTAACTTGGTATCCTCATCATAAGCGGCACCGATCTTCATAGCCTGTGCCTTCTGCTTTAAAAGTGCTACAAACTTATCGGCAATGCTTTCCTGAACCACGATTACAGGAAGAGCCATACAACGCATTCCTGCACATCCGTAAGTAGAGTTGACAATTGCATTGGTTGCACTCTCTAAATCAGCATCCTCTAAGAGAAGAGCATGGTTCTTCGCCTCTGTCTGAGACTGAACACGCTTTCCGTGAGCAGCAGCAACGGAATATACTTCCTTACCAACCTTGGTGGTTCCTACGAAGGTAACGGCCTTAATGCGCTCATCCTTCAAAAGGATATCCGCTTCTTGTCTTCCGCAGGTTACTAAGTTTACAACACCCTTTGGGAAATGTGCCTCTTCATAGAAAAGCTCCAACATTCTCATGGAAGTAAGAGGAGTCTGGCTGTTAGCCTTCAATACAACGGTGTTTCCGGTAGCAATAGCCACAGGAACCATCCAACCCCAAGGAATCATAGCAGGGAAGTTCATGGGAACAATGCCGGCAACTACGCCAAGAGGTGCTTTGTAAGTAGCTGTGTCGTAACCGGTGGTTACATTCATAGAGGTTTCACCCTGCAGAAGGTCAGGAATAGCGCAAGCCAGCTCTGTAGGCTCGATAGCCTTCTGCACATCTCCTCTGGCCTCACCGATGGTCTTTCCAAGCTCCTTAGCACAAAGCTGAGACAGCTCTTCCTTATGCTTAATCAGAACATCTCTCCAGGTAAACATATACTGGGTTCTCTTGGAAATGGACATAGCACTCCAAGCAGGAAAAGCTTCCTGGGCAGAGGCAATCGCAGCCAAAACCTCTTCCTTAGTACAGCTTGGTACCTCAGCAATTACTTCGCCGGTACTGGAATCCGTAATAGGCATATATTTATCCGTCTTAGAGGGAACCCACTCACCGTTGATGCAATAGTTCATTCTTTTTACTCCCATGTTACTCCTCCTTTGTAAACATTCTTGAAAAATGGGTAAATGTTGAGTATAATGTTAGCATATCTATGGTATATGTCAAGAAGTAACTTGAAATTTACCAAAAAATGCATGAAAAAGTAAAGGGAATGTGTATAATGATGGAAATGAAGGGGAGAAAGGGCGAGACGGAGAAAAAGTATGAGAGATAAACGTTTGGATGATATGGAAGAATATATTTTGGCGCAGAAAGACAGCAGCTTGGATGAGCTTTGCGAAAAATATCGAATTTCCAAAAATACAGTCAGAAGAGATATTGAAGAGTTATTATTAAGAGGAAATATCAAAAAAGTTTATGGGGGAGTAAAAGCGAAGGAGAATGCGGGAAAAGAAGTGGAGCTATCCGCATTTTCCGAAAGAAATATCAGCCATAAGGAAGAGAAAGAAAAGATTTGTCAATTGGCCGGGGGACTGGTAAAGGAGGGGGATACCATCTTTATTGATACCGGAAGTTCCTGTGTGAATCTGGTGAAGTATATCGGTCATGTTTCTTGTATGATTATCACCAACAGCTTAAGAGTAGCCTATATGGCAAAGGACTACCCGAAACTGCAGCTCTTGATGCTGCCGGGAAGCCTTAGACGGGAGACAATGTCCTTTGTGGGGCTGGAGACAGTGGATCAACTTCGGATTTATAATATCGATCAGGCCTTTATGGCGGCCACCGGTGTATCCTTACAGAAGGGCATGACCAACGCCTCCGCTTACGAATACAGCATAAAAAAAGAAGTTCTGGAACGCTCCGGAGTTAAGAATCTGATGGTGGATCATTCCAAGTTCGGGAAAACTGCCCTTTATACCTTTGGAGATTTCCAGGACTTTGATTGTTTGGTAACGGATACCTGTCCTCCGGAGGACTATATTGAAGTATTAAGCAAAAATCATGTAAAGCTTCTTTATTAATAGTGGACGACGATTTTTAGAAAAATTTTTATCCAAAAGGGACTTTTCATCCTGTTTTTTACTTAAAAAAACAGAATGAGCAAGTTCCTTTTTATATTGACTTGTAAATTTTATGAAATCCCCAAAGTTTATCTGCTAGATTTTACAAAAACTTACCCATAAATAGGTAGAAATTAACCATAATTTGCAAATTGTATTGACATAAAAGCAATGAATTGATAATATTTTTCATAATTAGTGAGGAAGTCTTAGGTAGTTAAGGGGGAAAGTAAAATGCCACTGGTAAAGATGAGTAAGTTGCTGGAAAATGCAAGAAAAGAGAACAGAGCCTGTGCCTCCCTGAGCGTTTATAGCATGGAAAGCCTGATGGGCGTGATGGCTGCTGTAGAGGAACTGAAGATTCCGGTGATTTTGCAGCTTGCGGAGGCGAGATTCGGAACGGCTCCCCTGGAACTGATGGGACCCATGATGCTTTCAGCGGCGAAGAATTCTTCTATAGATGTTGCGGTACATTTGGACCATGGCTTGACCTTTGAAACCATTGAGAAGGCTCTTCAGATGGGATTTACTTCTGTCATGTATGACGGCTCTCTCCTTCCGATAGAGGAAAATATCGCTAACACCAAGAAAGTAATCGAAATGGCGAAACGCTATGATGCGGATGTGGAAGCGGAGCTTGGATTGGTAGGGAAGGGAGAAGGCGGCGGTGTGGATCACGGTGTGGCCTATACCAAGAAGGAAGATGCTCTTCGTTTCTGTCAGGAGACCGGTGTTACAGCTTTGGCCATTGCCATTGGAAACAAGCACGGTAACTATGACGGAGAACCGAAGCTTCGATTCGATATTTTGGAAGAGATTCATCAGGCCTTGCCGGAGCAATTTTTGGTGCTTCATGGAGGATCGGGAATTTCCGATGAAGACTTCCAAAGGGCCAGCCACCTGGGCATTCAGAAAATCAACATTGCAACAGCATTGGCTGCGGCAGTGGTAAGAGCTTGTAAAGAGTATTGTGAGGAGAATCCCAAGGGAGACTTCTATAAGATGAGTAAAAGAGCGGTTGAAGAAGTAGAAAAGACGGCAAAACATCATATTCTGGTGTTTGCGGGAAAAGAATAGGATTTTCGGAGGAGAAAAAATGGAACTGTTTTCATTAGATCAGAGTAAGGAACTGGATATTATCTTTTTAGGAAGAGTGGCCATTGATTTCAATCCGGCTTATTCCAAGGAAGTAAAGGAAGAGTTTAAACCCTTGGAGCAGGTACATTTCTTTGAAATGTTCGTAGGAGGAAGCCCTGCAAACTCCGCATTGGGCGTACAGAAGCATGGTCTAAAGGCGGGATTTTTCTCCTGCGTATCCGATGACCAGTTTGGAGACTTCGTCATTAACTTCCTATCCGAAAAGGGTGTGGACACTAGTCACATTGTTCGGGCGCAGAATGGGGAGAAGCTTGGACTTACTTTTACCGAGATGCGTTCCAAGTCGGAAAGCTCCATCCTGATGTATAGAAATCAGGCAGCGGATTTATCCCTTTCTGTAGAGCATATTGATGAGGAATATATCAAGAAGGCAAAGGCGATTTTGATTTCCGGAACCGCACTGGCGGAAAGCCCCTCCAGAGAGGCGGCGCTAAAGGCTGTGATGCTGGCAAAGAAAAATGGCGTAAAGCTCATTTTCGATATCGACTACCGTGCCTACAACTGGAAGAATCAGGACGAAATCGGCATCTACTACGCACAGGTGGCGAAGGAAGCGGATTTGATTATCGGCTCCAGAGAGGAATTTGATTTAACAGAGCAGTTCATCCAAAAGGGTATGAGCGATGAGGAGAGCGCAAAGTACTGGTTCTCTAAAAACGCCACGATTTTGGTTATCAAGCATGGTATGAAGGGCTCCACAGCCTATACCAAGGACGGAAAGGCCTACAGCATTAAGCCATTCCCGGTAGAGGCCAGAAAGGGCTTCGGCGGGGGAGATGGCTACAATGCAGCATTTTTATCTTCTTTATTTAAGGGAGAAGAGATGATTGTTTGTTTGGAAAACGGTTCTGCAGAGGCGGCAATGATGGTTCGCTCCAACAACTGTTCCGTGGATCTTCCTACAACTGAAGAGCTTCAGGCCTTCATTAAGGAAGAAAAAGAACAGTATGGAGAGATGATTGCCAGAGTATAGGAGGGGAAAATGGAGAAGACAATTCGTTTAACGGTGGCACAGGCCATTGTAAAGTTTTTGGATCAGCAGTATGTGTGCTTTGACGGAAAAGAGAGCAAGTTTGTAGAAGGCTTTTTCACCATCTTCGGTCACGGCATTGCTTTAGGAATCGGTCAGGCTTTGGACGAAAATCCCGGAAGCCTCCATGTAATGCAGGGAAGAAATGAGCAGGGAATGTGCCATGCGGCTATCGCCTTTGCTAAGCAGCATAATCGTAGAAAGATTATTCCCTGTACTTCCTCTGTAGGTCCCGGTTCTGCAAATATGCTGGTGGCAGCAGCTACAGCAACAGTGAACAACATTCCGCTACTTCTTTTCCCTGCGGATACCTTCGCTTCCAGACAGCCGGATCCGGTTTTACAGCAGCTGGAGAATCATAACAGTCTTGCAGTAACCACCAATGATGCGTTTAAGCCTCTTTGCAAATACTGGGACAGAATTACCAGACCGGAAATGATTATGTCCGCCTTGATTCAGGCCATGAGAGTCCTTACCGATCCTTCCGAGTGCGGAGCGGTGGCTATCGGTCTCTGTCAGGATGTGGAAGGAGAAGCCTACGACTATCCGGAATATTTCTTCCAAAAGAGAGTACACAGAATCAGCAGAGTATCTGCGGCGAAGGAAGAAGTGCAGGATTTGGCAGATGCTTTATCTAAGAGTAAGAAACCTCTTATCGTTGTAGGAGGAGGCGTAAAATACAGTGAAGCCGGGGAGGCTGTGGAAGCCTTCTGTAAGGAATTCAATATTCCTTTCGGAGAGACACAGGCCGGAAAGAGTGCTTGTAAGTCCTCTGATTCTTACTGCTTAGGAGGAATCGGTGTTACCGGAACCTTGGCGGCAAACCGTATTGCTAAAGAAGCGGATACCGTGCTGGCTATCGGTTCTCGCTTATCCGACTTTACCACCGGCTCCAAGTGGCTCTTCAGAGAAGAGGGCGTACAGGTTCTTACCATTAACAACAACCGCTACCATGCCTATAAGATGGATGCTATCAAGGCGGTGGGAGATGCCAAGGCTACTTTAGAAGAACTGGCAAAGGCATTAAGAGAAAAGAATTATCGTTCCGCTTACAAGGGAGAAATCGAAAGCTGTAAGGCGGAATGGGATAAGGAATATAAGCGTTTGGCAGAATATGCCTATAAGGAAGAGGGCTTCGAGCCTTTGATCGAGGAAAGAGACCCAAGAACCATTCCGGAGTTTGTGGAAAAGACACAGGGCTACCTTACCCAGACCGCAGCAATCGCCGCTCTTCGGAGAAAGATGCCTGCAGACGGTATTGTAATCACTGCCGGAGGATCCCTTCCCAGCTGTATGCAGAGACTGTGGACAACGGATTCCCGCTACGCTTATCACGCAGAGTACGGCTACTCCTGCATGGGCTACGAAGTAGCAGCAACCCTTGGGGTTAAGATGGCAGAGCCGGAGAAGGAAGTGTATGCAGTGCTGGGAGACGGCTCCTTCCAGATGCTTCACTCCGAGATTATGACCATCGTGCAGGAAAAGAAGAAGGTAAACATCCTTGTCTTTGACAACTGCGGCTTCGGTTGTATCAACAACCTGGAGATGACTCATGGCGTAGGCAGTATCGCCACAGAGTTCCGTTATACCACAGGACAGAAGCCTGAAGGAGAGCTGATTCTTGTAGATTATGCCAAGGTGGGAGAGGGCTACGGCTTAAAGACCTATACCTGTAAGACTGTTCAGGAATTGGAAGAGGCCTTAGAGGATGCGAAGAAGCAGGATAGAACTTGTCTCTTTGACTTGAAGGTCATTCCAAAGACCATGACCAACGGCTATGAAGCTTGGTGGGATGTGGGAATGGCAGCAGTTTCCAAGAAGGAATCCGTGAAGGAAGCTTACGAAGAAGTGATTCGTCACAGAGAAGAGGCTAGAAAGTACTAAAGAAAGTCAGGGAATATGGAGAAAAAAGTATTTGGATATCCGGAGTTCAGTGCAGAAGGCGAACAGATTCTTTGCACCTATGAAAATGAATACCGGGATATGCTGATGGACATCCGGGTATATCGGATGAAAAAGGGAGAGGAAAGACACTTTTCCAAGGAAAAGGAAGAGTTTGCCGTATTGCTTCTCTCCGGAAAAATCAAGTTCGTCTATGAAGGCACGGAAAAAGAAGGAAGCAGAAAGGATGTCTTCACAGAAGGCCCCTATGCGGTGCATCTTTCCAAGGGAAAAGAAGTTTTGATAAAGGCTCTGGAGGACAGTGAAATTCTTGTGCAGTGTACGGAAAATGAAAAGGATTTTCCCACAGAGTTTTATGAGCCGAAGGATGCGCCCTGGATTTACTCCGGCGCAAAGGGAAAGTTTGGAAATGTAGCCAACCGTCAGGTAAACACCATTTTCGACCATGAAATTGCCCCCCTTTCCAACATGGTTTTGGGAGAGGTCTTAAATGATAGAGGAAACTGGTCCGGCTACCTGCCCCATAGACACGATCAGCCGGAGTGCTATTACTTCAAGTTTGACAGACCGGAGGGTTTTGGCGCCAGCTTCGTGGGAGACGAGGTATTCAAATCCGTAGACGGAAGCTTTTCCGCAATCCCCGGAGGATGCTTACATCCCCAGGCGGTAGCACCGGGATTTTTGATGTATACCTGCTGGATGATTCGGCATTTACCCGGAAAGCCCTGGAACCAGACAGACCGTTGCGAGGATGAGCGCTACACCTGGTTACATGATGCAAAGTTTTAAGCAAGAGGAAGGAAACAGAAGCTCATCCTCTTGTAGAAAATAAAAGCAGCATTGCTGCGAGAGTTGAGAAAAAGGAGCAAACTATGTTAAACAAGGAAAAAATTTCTCTGGGCATTGCCCCCATCGGCTGGACCAATGATGATATGCCGGATTTGGGAAAGGAAAATACCTTTCAGCAGACCGTTTCCGAAATGGCTTTGGCAGGATTTTCCGGAACAGAGGTAGGAAGTCACTATCCTACAGATCCTGTAGAGCTGAAGAAGGCTTTGGACTTAAGAGGCTTAACCATCTGTAACCGTTGGTTCTCCTCCTTCCTGATTTCCAAGCCCTACGAGGAGACAGAAGAGGCTTTCCGTAAGGAGCTGGCATTCTTAAAGGCTGTTGGCGCAAAGAGAATCGGTGTTTCCGAGCAAAGCTACAGCACCCAGGGAAAGCTGGATCAGCCTATTTTGGAAGGCAAGTATGTGATGAATGATGAGGAGTGGAAGAAGCTTACCGAGGGCTTAAACAAGCTGGGTAAGATTGCCAAGGAAGAGGGGATGATTCTTACCTTCCACCACCACATGGGAACCGTAGTACAGACCGAGGAAGAAATCGACCGCTTTATGGCGGAAGTGGATCCCGAGTATGTATTCCTGCTTTTCGACAGCGGACACTGCTCCTTTGCGGGAATTGACCCTGAGAAGGTTTTAAAGAAGTATATCTCCAGAGTTCGCCATATCCACTTAAAGGATTTAAGAAAGGCTGTGGTAGAGGAGTCCAGAAAGAATCATTGGAGCTTCTTAAAGAGCGTAAGAGAAGGATGCTTTACCGTTCCCGGTGACGGAGATGTGGACTTTGCTCCATTGTTCAAGATTATCGAAGAATCCGGCTATGAAGGTTGGGTACTGGTAGAGGCTGAGCAGGATCCTGCAAAGGCAAATCCGTTAGAGTACGCTATCAAGGCCAGAAAGTACATTCACGAGAAGACCGGACTATAAACTGAAAAAACCTAAAGAGCATCGCTGAATAAGCAAAACATAAGAAGTAAAAAGCTCCGAAGAAGGATAGCGGAGTAAAAATACAAAAGGAGGAATTATGGGAAAAACAGTAAAAATGGGACTTTTGGGAATGGGCAGAATCGGAAAGCTTCATGCCATGAACATCCAAAACAGTCTTCCTAACGCAGAAATCATTGTGGCAGTAGACCCCTTCTTAAATGAAGAGATGGAAGCCTGGGCTAAGGGTATCGGCATCACAAACTGCAGCAAGGATCCTAAGGATGTTTTTGAGAACAAAGAGGTAGAGGCGGTTTTGATTTGTTCTTCCACAGACACCCACGCGGATTTCATTATCCAGTCCGCAAGAGCAGGAAAGCAGATTTTCTGTGAGAAGCCAATCCACACCGACTTGGATAAGATTAAGGAAGCTTTGGCGGAAGTAGAAAAGGCAGGGGTAAAATTACAGCTTGGATTCGTTCGTCGTTTCGATCGTTCTCACAAGAAGGTAAGAGATGTGGTGGCATCCGGTCAGTTAGGAAAGCCCTATGTAGTAAAGGTTTGCTCCAGAGACCCTGAAGCACCACCTATGTCCTATGTAGCTGTATCTGGCGGAATCTTTATGGATATGATGATTCATGACTTTGACATGGTTCGTTACCTTGCAGGCTCCGATATTACCGAGGTGAACACAGTAGGCGCTTGCCTGGTAAATCCTGACTTTGCAAAGTATGACGATGTGGATACCGCTATCGTAACCTTGAAGTTTGCCAACGGTGCCATCGGCGTAATCGACAACTGTCGTCAGGCTCCCTACGGTTATGACCAGAGAGTGGAAGTACATTGCGAAAAGGGCTGTGTACAGGACAACAACAATCTGGAAAATGAAGCTTATATCAGCACTGCATCCGGTGTGGAGGGAGCAAAGCCCACATGGTTCTTCTTAGAGAGATATAACGATGCCTTTATTGCGGAAATGGAGGACTTCGTAGATGCAGTATTGGAGGGCAAGGAAGTACCTGTAGGCGGTAAGGACGGTTTGGAATCCGTACGCGTGGCTATGGCAGCAAGAAAGTCCCTGTTAGAGAAGCGCCCTGTACAACTTAGTGAAATCTAAGAGCGGAATTCTTCTATATAGAAGAGAAAAGTTCTTGATCGATAAAATAACCCGTTCCAAGAGGAACAAAAATCCATTTTATAAGAGAGGTAATCAAAATGTTTAAAAAAGCACTTGTAGTTTTAATGGCAGCATCTGCTCTTTCCTTCGCTCTTACAGGATGTGACAAGACTGAGACCAAGACAGAAAATGCAGGAACCGAGGCAAAGTCCGAAGAGGCTAAGTCCGGAGAGGCTAAGTCCGAGGAAGCTAAGGAAGAGAAGAAAGAGGAGAAGGCTGAGGCTAAGTCCGATTCTTCCGAGGATCCCTTGGCAGGAGCAAGCTTCGAAGGAGATTACAAGATTGACGTAATTTTAAAGACCACCTCCTCCGAGTACTGGAGCTATGTGGTAGCAGGAGCAAAGGCATTTGAGAAGGATCACCCAAACGTTAAGGTTGAGGTTAAGGGTGCAAGCTCCGAGACTGCTTATGACGAGCAGCAGAACATGATCGAGACCGACTTAAACTCCGGAAGCTATGACGGATATGTTATTGCTCCATTACAGGCTGACCTGGTTAAGACTCTTATCGCAGGACAGACCAAGCCAATCGTAGCAGTAGATACCAATATCGATGCTAAGGAAGTTTTATCCTTTGTAGGAACTGCAAATGACACTGCGGCAAAGGAAGGCGGAAAGGCTGCTGTTGAGGAAGCAAAGAAGAGAGGCTGGACAGAGATTAAGGCCATCTCCATTTCCGGAGTACAGGGAGACGGAACAGCAACTGCAAGACTGAAGGGATATCAGGAAGGTATCAATGAAGCAGGCGGAGAGTTCTTGGAGAAGGAAATCCAGTATGCTGACGCAGTAGCAGATAAGGCTGTAACTTCTATGGAAGCTATTATGCAGAACCACCCGGAAGGAATCGCTATCATCGCTTGTAACAATGACGATATGGCTATCGCAGCAGCAAGAGCAGCTAAGGGTAACGAAGCATACAAGAATACCATTTTCATGGGCTTCGACGGCATCAAGTCCGCATGTGAAGCTATCCTTGATGGAACAGAGTCTATGTCCGTTGCACAGGAAGCTTATGACATGGGATACAAGTCTGTAGCTGCAACTGTTGCAAAGTTAAATGGAACAGAGCTTCCAGAGTTCATCAACTCCGGCGTATCCGTAATCACAAAGGACAACGCGCAGAAGAGATTGGATGACCTGAACTCTTACTTAGGAAAGTAATCATAGCTTTGAAAATCAAATCAGCCGGAAGATAGCGGATGTTTCCGAGCAAAATGAAGTGAATCTAAGCACAACAAAGGGATGTTTCTCCTCATAAGAAAACATCCCTTTTCTTGAAAGAAGATAAAAAAGAAATTTTTTTCAAATACATTTTTGTGAAAATCATAACAGGCACTATACACAAGAGTAAAATAAAGGGGAAAGCATGAAGGAAAGTATTGTACAACTGAAGGATGTACGCAAGACCTTCCCCGGTGTGGTTGCGCTAAGCAAGATGCAGTTAGATGTACGTAAAGGCGAGATTTTAGGATTGATCGGAGAGAATGGAGCAGGAAAGTCTACGCTGATTAAAGTATTAACTGGGGTATACCATCCGGATGAGGGGCAGATCATCGTAGAAGGACAGGAAAGACAATTTAAAACTCCACAGCAGGCCATTTCTGCGGGAATATCCTGCGTGTATCAAGAACTGAATATTGAGAAGCTGCTTTCGGTAACCGACAATATGTTTATCAACAAGTGGATTCACAAAGGGCCATTACTGGACTATGGAAAAATGCACCAGATAGCTCAGGACATGATGAAGAAGTTGGGATTGGATGTGGATGTGCGGAAGCCGGCAGGACACTACGGCATGGGTGTTCAACAGATGATTGAAATCTCCAAGGCCCTTCTGGCCAATGCCAAGTGTATCATCATGGATGAGCCTACCTCTTCCTTATCGGAAAAAGAGGTAGAAGAGCTTTTGAAAATCTGTAGAGATTTACGGGAGCAGGGGATTGGCATTATCTTCGTGTCCCATAAGCTGGAGGAGCTGTTCCAGCTCTGTGACCGGATTACCGTTATCCGTGACGGAGAATACATCGATACCAAGGATGTGGCGGATTGGGACAATGACAGTCTGATTAAAGCCATGGTAGGCCGTTCTCTGGATAACCAATTCCCGAAGGAACCAGGCGTGCGTTCTGAAAAACCATTGTTGGAAGTAAAGAATATTCACCGTAAGGGCGTGCTTCACAATGTATCCTTTAAGGCTTATGGCGGAGAGGTTTTAGGATTTTCCGGACTGGTAGGTGCGGGAAGAACGGAAACCATGAGAGCCATCTTTGGAGCAGACCCCATTGACGGAGGAGAAATCTATATCCGTGGGGAAAAGGTGGATATTAAGAATCCCAAAGATGCTATCCGGGCTAAAATTGCTTTCCTGACCGAGGACCGGAAGGGACAGGGACTGATTTTAAATGAGTCCATCCAGAACAATCTGATTTTAGCGAATTTAAAGGGTTATCAGAAGGGCTTGTTCTTAAGTCAGAAGGATATGGATAGCATGGGTGAGGGCAGAATTCAAGAGCTAAGCATTAAGTGCCCGAGCCAGGAAGAAAGAGTAGGACAGCTTTCCGGCGGAAACCAGCAGAAGGTGGTTATCGGAAAGTGGTTAAATACCAATGCAGATATCTATATCTTGGATGAACCTACCAGAGGAATCGACGTAGGGGCCAAGGTTGAGGTGTATCAGGTGATTAACCGTTTGGTAAAAGAGGGAAAATGTGTCATCATGGTGTCTTCCGAAATGCCGGAAATCCTGGGAATGAGTGACAGGGTGCTGGTAATGCGCGAAGGAAGAATCACCGGAGAAATGTCAAGAAGTACAGATGCTTTCAATCAGGAATCCGTGATGAAGGCAGCTTGGGAGGTATAAGATGCAAAAATCAAAATTAGGAAATTTAAGTAATTATATTGGAACATTTGCGGCACTGATTATTCTGTGTATCGCATTGGCATTGGCTTCTCCCAACTTCCTGGATAAGGCGAATTTGATGTCTATCTTAAAGCAGACCTCCTTCAATGCCCTGCTTTCCACCGGAATGCTGCTTACCCTGATTACCGCAGGAATCGACCTTTCTGTAGGCGCTACGGCAACCTTCGGAGCCTGCGTGGCAGGAGCTATGGTAAGAATGGGAGTGACCAATCCGGTATTCTTGTTCTTGGCTGTGTTAGTAGTAGGCGGTGTTGTGGGACTGATTAACGGTCTTCTTCTTACCC
>CAUUUY010000012.1:0-14211 GCA_963548305.1 uncultured Oribacterium sp. | reverse complement strand
ACCGATTTCGGTATTTACCTTTTAGAAGAATTCTATTCTTCCCCATACGCAGAGTCCTCCAAGCTTTAAACTACCGGATAGAATAAAACCAAAAGGGCATAGGCGGCAAGGGCAATCAACAAAAATAGGGAAATAAAGGCGGAAACGAATTCCTCCTGTTCCTCCTTTTGTAAAAGCCCTTTAATCTGTAAAGGTACAGGAAATCCTGTAGGACAAAGGAAATACAGAATAACACCGAAGGAAAAAATTCGATTCTGCATTTGCTCCTTAAAAAGCAGGAAGAACAACAGAATAATGCTTCCGCAGAACAAAAGACGGATTCCTGCCAAAGTAAACAGAGACGCTAAAAATCCCTTGTGCAGTCTCATACTGTAGCCCAGGCTAAACAATATCAGAGAGCCGATGGGAACGGTCAGCGCCTCCATAGTATTGTCAAAGACAGCCTTTAGACCTGCCTTTTGCATAAGAACTTGATGCAAGCCGCTGGCATTCATGATTACCCCGAAAAGTACCGCAAGAATAAAGGAGCTGGTAAATATTTTCCTGGCAAAGGGTAAAAGCTTCCGTTCTCCAATACTTTTATTCATTAAAATCAAGGGCACAAAGATAAAGTTAATCAGGATTCCCGCGATATCAAAGGGAATCAAATTGGCCGTATAACTCTTCCCCACCACGCTGATATACAAGGGCAGTGCTACTGCCCCGCCTTCGCAGGTTAAGCACAGAAAGGGAGCAATTTCCTGAAAGTCTCTCGGTAAAAGCTTAGAAAGTTGTCCTCCCAGAAAGTAAACCAGCATCCAGATAAAAATCAAGAAAATTATTTCTAAAAATACGCCCTTTTCCAGATTTGTTTCCACCATAACCTGATAAATCAGGAAAGGAAACAAGATATCCAACGCAATTCTTTTTGCTCCCTCATTTTGTTCGTGGCTAATCCAAGCTCTTCTTCTGGCGTGACCTCCCAAAAATAGTAGGAAGAACACCGGAAATATCACAGAAACTGCTGCCATTTTCCCTCCTTGTTTTATAAAAGCCTAAAGGCTCTTGTTTTCGTTCCATTGAAAATTTCCAGCCTATCATATGCTTTACCTTAAAAAAATGCAAGTAATTCAAAAGAGACTTAAAAAAACAAAATTAAATTTCTACGCAATCCAGGTCTGATAAGGGGTACGCTTTCGCTAACCTCGCCTTCGTAGTGTAGGACTGTAGAATGATAAAAGTCTACGCTTCGAAGCTGTATAGCTATGAAATCGGGCACGCTCCCGCTAACTTCGCCACGTAGCGGATACTAAGCGAAAAACACAGTGCCTGTGTTTTCCGCAAGTACCGACGGGCTCAGATTGCCCTCTTTCATAGCTATACAGCTTCCGTCGCTTTGACTTTGGATTTCTACAGTTCTTCTTTTCGAAGGCTTGCTACATGCTCAGATTACCCCTATATCAGACCTGTAGTGCGTAGAATTCTGCTAAATATGTTTTTTATAGCCCTTTTGGTAATTATATAAAAAAGGAAGAGCCGCTGCATATGCAGAACGGCTCTTCGTATGAATTGCTTTCTTTATTTTGTTAAAGTAAAGCTGTATTACTTTCCTTCATAAATAGGATGTGCATCGGTTAATGCTTTCACTCTTCTTGCTACTTCTTCCTTGCTGCTTTCAAAGTCTGTAGCTACTTTGTAAAGGCATTCTGCAATTTCCTTCATATCCTCTTCTTTAAAACCGCGGACAGTAACTGCGGGAGTTCCGATTCTTACACCGGAGGTTAAGAATGGAGAACGGGGATCGTTGGGAATTGCATTCTTGTTTAATGTGATGTGCACTTCATCACAGGCATTCTGCAGGAACTTTCCGGTAACATCCTGGAAGTTGGTTAAATCCACCAGCATTAAGTGGTTCTCCGTTCCGCCGGATACCAGCTGGAATCCCTTGTCCATCATAGCGGCAGCCAATGCCTTCGCATTCTTCGCTACCTGCTGCTGATATTCTTTATACTCCGGCTTTAAAGCTTCTCCAAAGCAAACTGCCTTAGAAGCAATGACGTGCTCTAAAGGTCCGCCCTGCACACCGGGGAATACGAACTTATTGAAGTTGTACTTCTCTGCTACTTCTTTACTGGATAAAATCAAACCGCCACGAGGTCCTCTTAAAGTCTTATGAGTAGTTGTGGTAGTAACATGAGCATAAGGAATCGGGCTTGGATGCACGCCTGCTGCAACAAGACCTGCAATATGCGCCATATCTACAAAAAGGATAGCTCCGCAAGCATCGGCAATCTCACGGAAACGCTTAAAGTCAATAACTCTTGGATATGCGGAGGCACCGGCAATAATCATCTTCGGCTTTTCTTTTAAAGCCTGCTCCATTACCGCATCATAGTCAATATAGCCTTCTTTGGTAATTCCATAAGGAATGATATTAAAGTAAAGTCCCGAAAAGTTTACGGGTGATCCATGGGTTAAATGTCCGCCGGCATCCAAGCTCATACCCATAATCTTGTCCCCGGGCTTACAAATTGCCATGGTAACTGCCATATTTGCTTGTGCACCGGAGTGGGGTTGAACGTTTGCATATTCACAATGGAATAATTCCTTCGCTCTTTCGATAGCAATAGCTTCCACTACGTCTACGGCTTCACAGCCTCCGTAATAACGCTTTCCGGGATATCCCTCCGCATACTTGTTGGTTAATACGGTTCCCATAGCCAACATTGCTGTAGTGGAAACAATATTCTCAGAAGCAATCAACTCGATGTTGTTTTGCTGTCTTTCATACTCTTCCCAGATGCCTTTCCCCACCTCAGGGTCATGTTCTTGAATAAAATTCATGATTTCTTTGATCATTCACGCCTCCTTTTCATCTGAATATTCCTTAATCTTCTTTCCAAAAATACTCAGAAACCACCACTTGAAGTTGCTTTATGTTGTTGTACACCTGAATCTTTGGATAGTATAACAGATTGAATTTGTTTCGGCTAGATTTTTTGTTCAAAAATTTTTCTCCATCCTCAAAGAGTACTCCCTCCACTCGTGTACCTTGTTCATCTTCCAGATATAATTTGATGGCATTTTTGTTTTTTCCCACAATTTTAAAATCCTTTAGCAAAACATTCTTCTGGGCAAAGGCAGGCTTTTCATTGCCTCTTCCGAAGGGTTCCAAGCGGGACAAGGAACGAACAAAATCCTCTTTTAGATAGGAGAACGGTAGGACCACATCAATCCAGACCTTCTCCTCCAAATCCTCCGCCTGAAGCCTTGCATTTTGCAGGAGAGCCTTCTTTAGCAGAGAAACATTTTCCCTTGCAACGGAAAATCCGGCCGCCATGGGATGACCTCCGAAGCGTAGCAGCAGTTCCTTTTGTTCCTCCAGGCGTTCCGCCATAGGATAACCGGGAATGGAACGTCCGGAGGCTTTACAGCTTCCGTCCTCCCCATTGGTGAGGATAAAGCAGGGACGATAATAGGCTTCCCGTATCCGTCCCGCCACAATTCCCGCAAGACTTTCATGTAAATCGGGAAGCACCAAAAACAGCAACGGCACATCTCCTTCCTGTTCCGCCAGCGCCTTCGCTTCATCCACCCCTTTTTTCGTCATTTCCTTTCGTTCTTCATTTAAGACCAGTAAGTGTGCTGCTTTTTCCTCAGCCTTCCCTTCATCCTCCTCCAGGAAAAGTGAAAGCGCCAGCATCGCACTTTCCAAACGACCTCCCGCATTGATGCAGGGGCCGATTTGAAAACCGAGAGTATAGGAGGAAATTTCCTGCTCCGGCAAAATATGGCACTGCTTTAGAAGAGCCTGCATACCGATATTTTGAGTCTTTTGCAAATGGGTCAGGCAATACTTTACGATAACACGATTTTCTTTTTGTAAAGGCATTACATCACAAACCGTAGCAATGCCGGCAAAGCAGGACAGTTCCTCCAAAAGCTCTAAGCCCTTTTGCCGTTTTTCCAAAAGCATTTTCATAAGAAGATAGCAGACCATGGCTCCGCAGATTTCTTCATTAGGATACTTACTGCCCTCTCTTTTGGGATTCACCACGGCAAAGGCTTCCGGAATCCTTTTCTTTCCGTCCTCATCTCTTCGTAAATCATGATGATCCGTAAGCAGTACATCCATACTGTAGGACTTTGCTTTCTCCATGGCGGAAAATGCGGAAATACCGTTGTCACAGGTAATCAGAAGGGAAATCTCCTCTGCCTTTGCCTCCTCGATAATCTGCTCGTTAATCCCGTAGCCGTCCAAAATTCTGTGTGGAATCACCACGGAAAGCTGCTCTTTGGAGAAAAATAAGGAAAGTGCCTTCGCCAATATGGTAGAGGCACAAACCCCATCCACATCATAGTCTCCCACAATCCGAACTTTTTCTCCCTCTTTCATGGCTCGCTCCAGGCGATTTAAAAAACGAATACTGTCCGGCAAGAAAAGAGGAGAAGGAATCTCTTCTCCCTCTAAAAAATTCCGCATTTCTTCTTCTGTTGTTAAATCTCGATTCCGAAGAATGCGAACCAAAACCGGATCCAGAGATAATTTCTCTCCCAACTCCTGAAAATCTGCCTTTTTCCCGTATACAAACCACTTTTTCATTTTTTTCCTTCTTTATTCAATCTTATTTTGCCGATGCATCTCATTATGAAACTTTACGCTGTATCTTTCATGAAACTTTATGCTGTATCTCCGGATGTATCGCTCTGCTTCTATTGCTTTCCCTACTTCCGGCCTATCCAAAGCCAACACTTCCTCCTGTGCAAAATCCTTAAATTAATTTGCGGAAGTATTATTTTTCTTGTATAGTAGAAAAGTCCGGGCATGTATTTTGCGATTAGAAATGGAGATATGATGAATTTATTAGAAATCAAAAGAGATTTAAATAAGAGTGCCTTAGCCCTTTTGTTATATGTATTGTCCGTGCAGATTTTAGCTGTACTTTTGGTGCTGCTTCTGCCTTTAACTAAGATTCCTTTACTATCCGATCAATACATCTGCATGGTCATTTCCGTGGTCATCAGCTATTGTCTTTTGAACAATATCTTTCCGAAAGAAACAAGCGCAGAATCAGCTAAAGAAATAGGCACAGAGCCAAATCCTGAAAAACCAAGCTTTACTGTTCTGTCTTTCCTGCACTATTTCATGCTTTTCCAAGCCGCCCAGTGGATAGGAGGAATCATCAATTATCCGATTATGACCCTCTTTACCAAGCTTGGCTTAAACCTGTCTTTTTCCGAAGAAGCGGCAAGAGGGGGAAGCCTGACAAATGCCCCTATGCTGTTTTATACGATTTTGGTGGCTCCCCTTATGGAAGAACTGGTTTTTCGAGGAGTCTTTTATCACCGCTTCCGTTCCTACGGAAAATATTTTGCAGCCTTCTGCACCGCATTTTTCTTTGCTTTAATGCACAGCAATTTCCTGCAATTTGCACCGGCCTTCAGCATGGGAATTATTCTCTTCTTTATCAGAGATCGTTACGGCCTTCCCTATTCCATCCTGCTGCATTTCAGTAATAACCTTTTGGCCATTGTGGTAAACAACCTGTCTCAGGGTTCAACTCTGATTCAGGGCATCTACAGTCTATTCCTTCTTGCCGGTTTGGGATATGGCATCTACTATGTTGTAAAAAATAGAACAAGCTTGGCAGAAGACAGACAATACGAAAAGGAACACGCCCTTTCCTTAAAGCAATTCTTTTCTTCTCCCCTCTTATGGGTAGATATCGTCCTGATGGTGGCTCTGGCCTGTGTCAGCCTCTTTGTCCCCATGGATGCCGGGGCAATGTAAAAACAAACTAACACAGTTTTTGTGCATATAGGTCCGGAATAAGGGGTAATCTGAGCCCGTGGGTACTTGCAAAAAACAAATGAAATGCGTTTTTTGCAAGTACCCCTAAGGCTAGACTTTTCTTCAGAAAAGCCTAGCCTGGACAAAGCCAACTTCCGAAGGATGTTGCTTTGCGAAGCAAAGTGAGCAGTGGTTAACATAAACCACTGTTCAGCAGGGCGAAGTTAGCGAGAGCGTGCCCCTGTTCCGGACCTATACTGCATAAAAATAGTTGATTTTTTACATCTCTCCTTATTTCCCAAAGAGAGTTTCCAGGATGCCTCTTCCAAAGGCAGCACCGATATTTCCACCCATTCGTCTTCCCAAGCCTTTTCCAAAGACGGATTTTCCGATACCGGAGCCGATTTCCCGGCCTATGGAGCCGGAAACGGAGCGTCCCACGGATTTCATTACGGTCTTTTGCTTGGACTTTTCTTTTTCCAATTCCCGTTCCTGACGAAGGCGTTCCTTTTCTTCTTCCTTTTCCTTAAGTCTTTGGACTCTCTCCTCTTCTTTCTCCTGCTTAGCTCTTTCCTTCTCCTCCGCCTTTTCCTGAAGAAGACGGTTTTTCTCTGCTTCTTTTCCTTCTAATTCCTTCTGGAAACGCTCCTGCTCTTCCTTTCCCTTTCTATGCAGGAATTCGTAAGCGGAATCCCGGTCCACAGCCTCTCCGTAACGAATATAGAGGCTTGAAGCCTTGATGGCTCTGTCCTGCTCCTCCGGGCTTGCCTCTCCCAGATAAGACTGGGGTGGGAAAATCTTGGCCTTTTCCACGATGGCAGGACTGCCGTCCTCCTGCAAACAGGAAATCAAGGCCTCTCCCGTTCCCAGGTTCTCCAGTACCTCCTCGGAGGAAAATGCAGGATTTTCCCGGAAGCTGTCCGCTACCGCACGAATCTTCTTGCGTTCTGCCGGTGTATAGGCTCTTAAGCCATGCTGAATCTTATTTCCGCACTGAGCCAAAATGGCATCCGGAATATCCGAGGGGCTTTGGGTAATATAATAAATGCCTACGCCCTTGCTTCGAATCAAACGGGTGATTTGGTTTAATTTTTCCAGTAAGGCCTTGGGTGCATCGTCGAAAAGGAGATGGGCTTCATCAAAGAAAAAGACAAAGCGGGGCTTCTCCAAATCCCCAACCTCCGGAAGCAGTTCATAAAGCTCCGATAAAAGGTAAAGCAGGAAGGTGGAATACAGCTTCGGCTCTCCCATAATTCTCTTGGCATTAAAAATATGGATAATCCCCTGTCCCTTCTCATTTTGCCGGAAGAAATCCTTTACATCCAAAGCAGGCTCTCCGAAGAATTCCTTTCCTCCTGCCTCTTCCAAGGCTACTACGGAACGGATTAGGGCATTCAAACTCTGGGGAGGAAGATTTCCAAAGGAAGCACTGTACTCCTTACTGTTTTCCGCCACATACTGCAATACGGAGCGAAGATCCTTGGTGTCAATCAGCAAAAGCCCTTCTTCGTCCGCAATCCTAAAGACCACGCGCAAAATATCGCTCTGCACATCCGTACAATTCAGCACTCGGCTTAAGAGCAATGGTCCCATCTCCGAAATCGTGCAACGTAAGGGAATCCCTTCCTCCTTCGAAAGGGCAAAAAGCTCCACAGGGAAGCCCTGATAACGGAATTCCTCCTCTGTAAGCTTGCATTCTTCTCTTCTCTTTTCAATCCCTTCGGAAGCTTCTCCCGGCTTTAATAGACCGGATAAGTCTCCCTTTACATCGGATAGAAACACCGGAATTCCCAGGGAAGAAAACTTTTCCGCTAAAACTTTTAAGCTTACCGTCTTACCTGTTCCCGTTGCTCCGGCTATAAATCCGTGACGGTTAATTTTATCGGAAAGAATAGAAATTCTCTTTCCTTCTTCGTTTATGGCAAAATCAATTTTAGACATAGGCTCTCCTTTTTGTGAAATCAGTAATGCCATTTTACTAAAAAACCATTCTCTTGAACATTGCTTTTTTAATAAACTTGTCAAAACTCCCAGTGCTATGCTAGGATATAAAAAAGCTATGGAGGAAAAGAATATGATGATTTCAACCAAAGGCCGTTATGCCTTAAGTACCCTGATTGATATAGCTGAACAGGAAAAGAAAGGAAATCCCGTTTCTATTAAAGAAGTAGCGGAACGACAGGGAATTTCCGTAAAATATTTAGAGCAGATTATCGCCCTGATGGTGAAGGGTGGATTTTTAAAGAGCGTCCGGGGAGCCAAGGGAGGATATCTTCTTTTAAAGGAAGCAAAGGATATTTCCGTGGGAGATATTTTAGATGCTGCAGAGGGAACCCTCTCCCCTGTGGATTGTGTGAAAGAGGGAAGTAATTGTGAACGGTCTGCCAGCTGTCCCACCTTCCCCTTATATAAGGAAATAGACGAAGCCATCTATGCCGTAGTGAATCGCTATAGCCTGGAGGATTTACTGCAATGCAATTCCAAAGGAAAGCTGGAGCATTGTCCGAGTAAGAACTAAGAAAAGAGAGAATCCAAACAAATCTTATAGTGCTGATGTAAAATGATATATCCTACATTAGCTGAGCATTAGGAACTAAAAAAGACGATGAATTTCTTCATCGTCTTTTTCTGCGTGCGACAGGATTCGAACCCACGACCTTCTGGTCCGTAGCCAGACGCTCTATCCAGCTGAGCTACGCACGCTTGCGAAACGCAAGGAATATCATAGCAAAGCTTCATTTTCCTGTCAAGCACTTCTTCTAAATCTCATCCATTGCACCGTTTCTCTCCAAGATTCCGGGAATCTCTGCAAGAGATACGATACGATAACGGAACTCTGCACGAGAGCCTGCCAGCTCCTTTAATCTTCTGGAGATTCTCTGGTAAATGATGGCACAGTCTTCTCTCTTGGTTCCGATCAGAAGAATCAGATACTGGGAGGAGGAATACTTGGTGTAAACGTCCCCCTTTCTTAAGCCTTCGGATAAAGACTGCTGTAAAATCTCAGCACGGGTGTTCAGCTTATCCTGATTCTGGATGGGCTTTCCTTCATAATCCACCAAGGTGCAAAGCATCATAAAGATGGAAGAGCCTCTTCTTTCCAGATTTCGTCTAAGTACATGATAAACGTCAATAAAGCTGGTGAAGGGGCAAAGGTAAGCGCCAATCTTTCTGGTTCCCATCTCGCTCTTCAGCTTCTCGTCCTTACGAACAATGTTGGCCTGAATCTGACGGATATCGTCGGTTACTACACGAACATTGTCGGAAAGTCTTTCGTAGCAAGCCCGTAAAGCATCGGGAATGGGTACTTCCAACTCGTCCTGATAGTAGTGAGCGCACTTCATGTATAAATCGTATGCGGTCTTATAATCCTTCTTCAGAATCAAAGCATCAATCATCTCGATCTGCCATCCGTTGTCCGGATAGATTTTATTGGCCTGATCGTACATCATGAAAAGCTCTTCGTATTCCTGATGCTCACGGTAATAAGCCCCTAAGAATTCAATCACTTCATCATAAAGGCGCTTTAGGCGAACGCTCTCCAAGATTACCCAGTAATCCGTAGCAAACTCCGGCAACAATTCACCCTTGTATATCTTAAAAGCCTTCTGATAGTAAGACAACTTCTTACTCTCTTCCTTACTGTTCTTCGCCTTTAAGCAAATGTCTTCGAATTCCTGCACATCCATGACGTAATCATACTCAGGAAGATACTCCGGAGCATAGATTCCTCTTTTTCCGTCAATAATCTTCTTTCCGGGCATCCCCGCCTTCTTCAACTGGGTTCTCGCCTGGTGGAGCAGGTTATTCAAGCTGTTATTTTCATCCAAAAGGGACTTATGACCGAATATTCCATCAATCAAATCTCTTTTGGAAATGCCCCCCAGCCCTCTTAAGAGGACAATTTCGGTGAGCTTTAGGAAATTGGCTTTATTGTTATTTCCTAAGTCTAATTGCTTATCTCCAATGTAAAGAGAAAAGCCACCCAGCATCTCTACATAAATTCTACTTTTCTTTTTCGCTTCCATAATCGTCCTTTATCAAAAATACCATTTGTTCCTGCCTATTTTAAGATTTTTTTTATCGATTGTAAAGCTTTAAAAGGATAAATATTTTGGCTTTTTCAATATTTCCTGTATTATACTAGGAAAAACGAAAAAAAGGAGACTCCTATGCGAATTTTATTAGTAGAAGACGAGAAAATTCTATCCAAGAGCATTAAAATGATTTTGGAGCGGGCGGAGTACGAAGTAGATACGGCGTATGACGGGGAAGAGGCTTTGGAGTATGCCAAAACCGCCATTTACGATTTAATGATTTTGGATGTGATGATGCCCAAGCTGAACGGTTATCAGGTAGCCAGACAGTTGCGTAAAGAAAAAAATGGTCTGCCTATTCTGATGCTTACCGCCAAAAGTCAGCTGGAGGATCGTATCGAAGGCTTGGAGGGGGGTGCTGACTACTATCTCACCAAGCCCTTTGACAAAAGAGAACTTTTGGCCTGCATCTCCGCCTTATTGCGAAGGCAGGGGCAGGAAGTAAACAGCTTAAGCTTCGGAGATTTAAGCCTGGAACTGGATAGTAAAGATCTTTCTTCCGGAGCTCATAGTCTGAAGCTGTCCAAAAAGGAATTTGAACTGATGCGTATGCTTTTACAAGGAAAAAATCAAATTCTAAGTAAGGAGCAGATTCTCCAAAAAGTCTGGGGCTATGACAGTGACGCGGTGGAAAACCATGTGGAGGTTTATGTGGGATTTCTTCGGAAAAAGCTTCGACTTTTGGAAAGTACTGTAAGCATCCAAAGCCGCAGAGGTCTGGGATATTTTCTGGCGGAGCAGGAAGAAAGCAAGAAGGCGTAAAAAAGACTTGTCGGATTTTTGGAAAAAAATGCGAATCATGAAAGGATGAAAGGAAGCCCATGAAAAAACAGAAAATTCGTATTATGGTCCTCCTCTTTTTGCTCTTTGCTGTAATGTTGTTGATATTGTCCTTCACCAACTTTAACTACAGTAAAAAAACGCTGGAAGAGCAAATGAATATGGAGCTGGAACAGCTGATGTTCCCGGGCTTTAGAAATGGTCATGATTCTCTCCCCAGCCGTTCCTTTTCCTACGTCATCCTGGAAATTGGAGAGAATAATGAAATCACCAGTCAGCAAAGTTCCCCGGCCTGGGACTATTCCGCCTTTAATTCTCCCCTCTCCGAAAATGGTCCGGAAGGGCAGGATTCGGGTTCTCCTCCGATGAATAAGAAGAGCAAACAAAAGGATGCTCCTTCGGAAACAACTGTAGAAACGAGTTCTTCAAAAACTGATGCGAACAACAACGAAGAGATCTACACTGATGAAAGTTCCGAAGTGTTAAATACTATCGTAAAGAAGATTCTGAGTAAAAGAAAAAGCTCCGGTACATTCTATCGTTATAAGCTTCATTACCTTCTTAGAGAAGAAGGGCAAAAAACCTTGATTTTAGGAGATTATCAAAGAGAACTAAGCATACTGAATAAACAAGCCTTTTCCACTGCGCTCTTAGTTTTGGTACTGATTCTGCTTTTCCTTCCTCTGGATTATTTCTTTTCCACCTGGGCCATCCGTCCCAGTGTTCAAGCCATGGAAAAGCAAAAGCAGTTTATTTCCGATGCCGGTCATGAATTAAAAACACCATTGGCTGTTATCGCCGCTAATCTTTCCCTTCTGGAAGACCAGAATTTAGCTCCGGAAACCGGTGATTTTGTTCAGAACATCGCTGTGATGAGTAAGAAAATGCAGGAATTGGTGGAAAAGCTTTTACAGCTTTCCCGCTTGGAGCAACAGATATTTACCTACGGAGAAATGGATTATTCCCGAAGAGTGGCTGAAATCTGTCTGCAAATGGAAGCTCTGTTTTTTGAAGAGGGAATGGAATTAGAGGTTGACCTAGAACAGAATATTATCTTAAAGCATGCTATAGAAAGTCAGGTAGAAGAGGTTTTACGAATCTTTTTGGATAACGGACGAAAATACGCGGATAAACCCTCTACCCTCTATGTGAAGCTATACAGAGAAAAAAACATGGCCATCCTTTCCGTGGATTCCGCCGGAAGAAGTCTAAGTAAAGAAGAATTTGAAAAAATCTTTTCCCGCTTTACAAGGCTGGATGAGGCCAGAAGCCAAAGTGAAAGCTTCGGTTTGGGACTATCCATCGCTAAAGAAATCGCCGGAAACCACAAGGGGAAAATCTATGGCTACGGGAAGAATGGCAGGAATTGCTTTGTCCTTGCCCTCCCTATACAGTAAAGAAATTAGGGTGTGAAGTAAGGATTTAACCTTGCTTTCCGACAAAACAGCTTCGCTTGGGGGCACGCTCTCGCTAAGTTCGCCCAACGGGTAGGGTACTAAGCGAAAAACTTCCTTTCGGTCGTTTTTCGCAAGTGCCCGCGGGCTCAGATTGCCCCTGCATCGAAGCTATTTTGCATGAAAGCAAGGGCTACAGAATCTTTTACTTCACATCCTATTTAGTATTTGCGTAGCGAAAAAGGGCATGGAAAAGCAATTCCTGCTATTGTACCGCACAGAGAATATCATTGTTTATGGTGGTGTAGAACTCCTTCTTTAGGCTTGGATAGTCCCCTTTGTACTTGCCCATCAGGTACATTAACTTGGTAATGGTGGCTTCCAAGGTCATATCATAGGCTTCCAAAAGCTGGAAGTCTTTTTTGATTTTCTGTCCTACCTGATAGATTTCCATGTTGGAGCCTTCGTTTACCACCTGGGTAGCCATGACAATGATTTTTCCTTTTTTCTGCCACTTCTCCATTTCCTTATAAAAGACTTCCTGCATACTTTCCGGAATACCGCCTACGCCGAAGCTTTCCATGACGATGCAATCATAATTTTCAAAGAGGTAGGAAAGCATTTCCGCTCTGGTACCGGGAATCAGCTTTAAAACACAGATGGAATCTTCCAAATCCAAATGGAATTCCACCGCCTCTCTCAGGGGCAGGTAGGGGATATATCGAATGATTCTGCCGTCCTGCATTCTGGCCAAGGTAGGGAAATTCACACTTTGGAAGGCATGGAAGGAACGGGCCATCATTTTCTTCGCTCTGGTACCGGAAATCACATTGCCATTGAAGAGGAGAACCACATTTTCCGAATACGGATCACAGGCATAACGCACGCTGTCCAGAAGATTCATCTTGGCATCGGTACTGTCCTGATTGATAGGCTTTTGGGAGCCGGTAATGACAATAGGCTTTCTGGAATACTGCACCATATAGCTTAACGCCGCAGAGGTATAAGCCATGGTATCCGTGCCATGCAAAACCACAAATCCGTCATAACGGTCATAGTTTTTTTGAATACAAGCCCCCATTTCCCGCCAAATCTTAGGCTGCATATTGGTGGAATCCACATTGCAAAGCTGGACAATGGAAAGCTCGGCAATTTTCTGCAGCTCCGGTACAAAGGCAATGATTTCCTCTGCACTAAGAGCCGGACTTAGTCCCTCCTCCGTTTGCTTGGAGGCTATCGTTCCTCCTGTGGCAATTAGCAATACCTTTTTCACCCGTTTCTCCTTCCGTGTAATTCAAACTTTTCCTTCTTTAAAAGTCCGCATCATCTCATTGGTTAAGCTGAAATCATTTCCCTGGAGCTCCACCTCATCTCGGCTTAGCCAGACCGCCTCGGAAAGTTCTTCCTCATCTCGAATAATCTGAACCTCTCCCGTTGTCGTAAAAGAAGTCTTTTCCTCATCCACTTTGGCAAAATATCCTAAGAGCAAGTCGTCCGCCATTCCCCAGGGCTGGGATTTATAATACTTTAGCTCCTTAATGGGAACACCGGTTTCTTCCATGGCTTCCCGAATCGCAGCTTCCTCCGCAGTCTCGCCAATCTCGATAAAGCCTGCCACAAGGGCGGGCAGATAACTTAATCTGTTAGCATATCTTGTGCAAAGGATTTTATCCTTATGAATGATTCCCACAATAACCGCCGGCATAATCTTCGGATAGAAGACCTCCTGACAGTTGGGACAACGCATTGCCCGTTCTCTTTGATCCTTCTCCATCTTTGTACCGCAGACGCCACAATAACGGTGCTTTTGGTAAAAATGAAAGAGATGCATCCCTGTATTGGCTAAAAACAGCAGTGACTTTGGTCCCTTAAACTCCCGACGCAATTCTTCCAAGGAAAGATATTCTCCGAATTCCACGATATCTTTCAGCAGATAATAGTCTTGTCCGTCCAAAGAAAAAAGATAGGTAAAGGACTTTCTCCAATCATTTCCCATGGCCTGCTGCTCTCCCTTTCGGGATAAGGCATTTTCCTGTACTTCCTCTTTTTCCTTGGGAAAGGAGGACAAATACTCTTTGATTTTATAAAAGGAAAAACCCTCTCCCTCCGGACATCTTAGGCTTAAACCGTCTCCACTCATGATAGCATCTGAAGGATCCACCTTCTTTCC
>CAUUUY010000011.1:0-14381 GCA_963548305.1 uncultured Oribacterium sp. | reverse complement strand
TTTCCTTTTGTCCATCAAATTCTCCATTGTTTCTCCTTCTCTACTTTTCCTTTTTACTTTTTGAACAATATTTTTTCGACATTTTTTTTAAGATAAATAAGTATTTTTTTATCCCAGCACCACTGTTTTGCCAATTTTCACGGTATTCCTTTGTTTTTTTGCAGAATATAGCATATAATCCGCAAGAGGCATAAGGCTTTTCACCATAGATTTCGCATAGTAGCCCCCGATGCTTAAGGTAATATGCAAATCCGGATACTCTGCAAAACACAGCTGCTCCACCTTTTTACGGATACGATGAAGCTTTCTGCGAAAAGCTTCTTCTGTGATTTTAGGAAAGCAAAGAATGAATTCATCTCCCCCATAGCGAATCAGTTGGTCCGAGCTTCGAACACAAGATTGAATCAAATCCGCAGAAGTTCTCAGAGCCAAATCCCCCACTGCATGGCCATAACCGTCATTTATATCTTTAAAATGATCAATATCAATCATGGCCAGGGCTTGATATTGCTTTTCCTGTACCTTTTCATCGTAAAATCTTCTGTTCCAGGCCTTGGTAAGACTGTCGGCATAAATAGCCATATCCAGATGAGCTATCTTTTCAATCACCCCACCGGTTCCGGACACTCCCATTAAAGCAGATTCTTCCATGGAAGACACCATTTCAATAACATAAGGCACTCCTTCAATTTCCGTATATTGGGCAATCACAAAATAGATATCATCATCAATAAATTCAAACTTCTCTGCCCGGCCCTTGGTAGACACGGCTTTAGCAACAATACAAAATCTACAATCTCCTCTTCGATTCCATCGTGCATCACAAACCGAATGTAGTTCCTCTACGCGGTTTGGGTAAAGCTTTACCACCTTTTTGTTCCGCGGGTTAACAATACTGACGGAATGAAATGCGGATGCTAATTCTTCAAGTCGTAACGTAATGGTGTCATAATCCAGATTTAACCATGAATCTGCCCTGTCACTCATTCTTTATCCTTTCTGAAAACTTTCCCCTACTCTGTTCCCCTATTTCTAAATTGGTACTACTCTGAACTTAAACATAATACTCTACACTTACACACATCAATACTCTACACCCATACAAAGATTTCTAGCGTTCAAAAAAATCCCCTTCTTGAAAGATTTGTTGATCTTCTTTATGCATCATAGATACCTTATCCATATTCAAGGTATGAATACCGAAAATCACCCTGTCCTGCTTTGAGCGCTCATGAGAACGAATTAAGACGAAACGCTTCCATACATATTCGTTCTTACGATTTTTGCTCCTGAAATACGCCAAAATAAAGTCCTTCTCCGCACTTTCCACTCTTTCCGCCATTGTGTCCGGATTCAAGAACTGCCAGCAGGCTTCCTTATCCTTCGGATAGACTTTGTTTTCCACAAACTTTTCAATTTCTCCCCGAAGATTGCTGCTCTCATGAACCCCTTCATAGATTTCATTGACATAAACCGGATTTAGCAAGTTCTCCTTTAAATCAAAAACAAAAACCATATCATAGACGGTATATAGTGGGCTTAATGCCTCCTGAAACTCTTTATTCTTTTGAAATCTTCTGATGTTGGACAGAATATCCAAGCGCACCAAGAAGATATTTTTATTTCCTTTTCGAGCTACCAGCCTGGTTTGAAATTGACAATGTCTTCACCCGGAAAAAAAATCCATGGCTTCAATTCTTCCGGATTTCCTGGCTAAATCCATAATATCCCGCATTTTATCCGTAAAAAGAATGGACCTGTCATTTAACAAATCCTGAAATTGATGCGTTCCCTCATAGCCCAGCTCCAAAAGATTCTTTCGATATGGCTTGGTAAAATTCAAGTGTTTTAATACCCCATCCATCTCCGACATAACCGCCACCGGCTGACCTGTTTCAAAGCCGTGAATACTGGGAGACGAATCGGAGCGTTCCAAGTCAAAGGGCACGGGACTGATAATATTGACAAAGCCGATTTCATCGTACAGGTAGCAATCTTCTTCCGTCTCCATTTCGCAGCTTTCTTTTGCGGAAGCAAACCACTCCTTCATGGCTTCAGGTCTTGCAAAATAATAGCCCTGCATTCTTTCACAACCTGCCACCTTCAAAAAACGAAATTGCTCTTCCGTTTCCACACCTTCCGCTACCGTATGAATCCCGATTTCTTTCGCCATATACAGAATGGAAGAAATGATAATAAGAGACTTTTTCCCCATATCACTGAGGAAACGCATATCAATCTTGAAAGTATCAAATTCAAACTCTTTTAAAAGATTTAAAGAAGAATATCCTGAGCCGAAATCATCCATCCATACCTTATAGCCCAGATTGTGCAATTCTCTGACGGTATCCTTCATATAGGCTTCATTTTCCATTACGGCACTTTCCGTAATTTCAATGTGAACATAATTTCTCGGCAAGGAATTCCGTTCCATAATTTCTTCCATCTCTTGAAGAAGTGTGGGTACATCAAAATCCAGACGGGAAAAGTTCATCGAAATAGGTACGATAAACTGTCCTCGCCTTCTTCTTTCTCCAAGCTCCCGACATATTGTTTCCATTACATATCGATCCAGCAGATGTATCTTTCTTTTTTTCTCCAGCACGGGAATAAACTCCCCCGGAGAAATCATCCCATATACCGGATCTATCCAACGGGATAGAGCTTCCGCTCCGCAGACACGCTTTGATAATCCTCGAATATTGGTCTGCAAATACACCTGAATCCACTCTTTTTCAATGGCTTCTTCGATATGGTTCTCTATATAGCTTTCCAGTTCCTTATCCTTGGGTTTTCTCAGTGACATCCTTCCACTCCTTTATCCTATCTAAAGATTTTCGTCTTTAAAGGGATAAATCATAAGTCCAAAAGCCATAAGATTTTCCGGTTTCAACTAAAATATAATGCTCTACTTCCCGTCAAATCAGAGAATTACTGTAGTAAATCTTTTACGATTTCCCCTCCCATAATTAAACCGACCACAGGAGGAACAAAGGCAACGGAGCCGGGGACGGACCGTTTCCCCTTAGCTTTGGGAAGCTCTTCTTCCTCCTGCTCTATGGGCTTTCGGGGCAATTCTTCGGAATACACCACCTTCAGGCTTTCTATTCCTCTTTTTTTACATTCTCTTCTCATTACCTTGGCCAAAGGACAAATCCTGGTTTCATACAGATCTGCCACCTTGAATCCGGCGGGATTCAACTTATTGCCTGCTCCCATGGCGGAAATAATCGGTACACCGGCTTCCTTGGCCGCTTCAATCAAGGACAGCTTTGCCGCCACCGTATCCACTGCATCCACCACATAGTCATAGGCGGAAAAGTCAAACCGGTCCTTGGTTTCCGGCAGATAAAAACAGCGAAAAGCCCGTACTTTACAGTCCGGATTGATGGAATGAATCCTTTCCTCCGCAATCTCCACCTTGGCTCTTCCTACGGTATCCCTTGTGGCAATGATTTGTCTGTTCAAATTGCTTAAGCAAACCACATCATCATCCACCACATCGATTTGACCGACTCCGCTTCTCACAAGGGACTCTACACAATAGCCTCCCACTCCTCCGATACCGAAAACAATTACCTTCGCTTTACTTAGCTTTTCCACTGCCTCAGACCCCAGCAATCGCTCGGTTCTTGAAAATTGACCTTCCATCCTTACTCCCTATACCCAAATTTTATTCTGCCTGCAAAAAAGACAGTCTGCTTCTGATTTTTCTTCCCAAAGCCAGTGCCAAAAAGACCTTAACGGCATCCGGAAGAATAAAGGGAAGCACGCCTACAGATAAGGCCTTTCCAAAATCCATAGACAAAACCTTTCCCAACCATAAAGTCCCCAGTAAATAACAAAGGACAATGCCGAAGGCCAAGCCCAGATACTGTTTTATAAAGCTTTTGGAAAAACGATCCACAGCATAACCGCCAAAAAAGGCAAGGAAAATCATGCCGATTAAATAGCCTCCTGTGGGTCCCAGAAGCTTTTCTACACCGGCACCATAATTCGAGAAAACCGGTAAGCCGATGAAGCCCAGCAAAAGATATAAAAGATAAGAAAGCATTCCCAGATTTCTTCCTAAAATCGTTACCGATAAACAAACCGCAAAGGTGCCTAAAGAAATCGGTACAGGCCCGATATTAATGGAAATCGGCGATAAAATACAGCTTACCGCTGTCATAATGGCTGCTAAACTCATTTGCTTTACAGAAATTGCTTTCATACTTTTCTTTCCCTTCCCTTGAATATTGCTTTTCCTTCAATATTGCTTTTTCCTTCAATGTTACTAAATACTTTAAACTGCTTAATCCTACCGGCCGCAGTTCTTTTCGCTAAGGAAAGTCAATAAAAACTTTCCTGTCCCCTTCAAAGACCACTGCCCCTCTTCTGCAGGGAGGAAATAGCTTTCTCCCTTTTTCACAAATCGCCTGTCCTTTTTCTCCGTGGAAGAGCCTTTTTCCTGTTTACACTCCGTAGAACTTTCCTGATGCATGTCCTCACAGCACTTAGTTTCTTCTGTAAGTACCCCCTCTCCCTCCAAAACCAAAAGGGAAAGGAAACTCTCTTTTGTCAGTTTTCCGCTGTAGAAAGCATTATCCTCTAAGAAAAGTCTATCCACTGTAAAATATTCACAGGAACCGATTCGTTCCAGATAGACGTCTTTTCCTGCCGCCTTTGTTCCTTGCTTTTTAAAGGCTTCTTGCCGATAAGAGGAAAGCTGTTTTCGGTCCATCACCTCCAAAGCCTTCTCCACATGCAGTTCTCTGGTATTTCCTTGGGCATCTTTTCTGCCGTAATCGTAAACTCTGTAGGTCAGGTTGGAGTTTTGCTGTACCTCCGCAAGCAGGATGCCGGCTCCGATAGCATGCACGGTTCCTGCCGGAATAAAAAATACATCCCCCGGTTCTACCATCACCTTACAAAGAAGAGAAGGGAAGTTTTCCTCCTCTATCGCTCTTCGAATTTCTTCTTCCGTATAGTCTTTTTGAAAGCCGAAATAAAGAAAAGCGCCTTCCTCCCGTTCCAAAACGATCCACATCTCCGTCTTGCCGTATTGCCCCTCCCGGGATAAAGCAAAGCTGTCATCGGGATGCACTTGAATGGACAGGGCTTTCTTCGCATCAATCAGTTTAATCAGCGTAGGAAAAAAGGGAAAGGCTTTTCCCAAACTTCCTACTGCCTCAGGATGGGATTTAAGATAATCGGCAAAGCTTTCTCCTTCGGAACAACTCTCTCCTTCGGAAAAAAATCTCCCTTCTGAAGATTCCGTTCCTTCGGAAGATTTCGTCCCTTCTGAAGATTCCGTTCCTTCAGAAGATTTCGTCCCTTCAGAAGATTCCGCTCCTTCAGAAAAACGCGACTCGTCAGAAAAGCTGATTCGACTGTCTCCATCCGGATGGGCGGAAAGCACCCAAGCTTCCGCAAGGGGAGTCTTAGGAGAGGATATCCCGTATTCCCGGATCAGCTTTTCTCCTCCCCATAAATACTGTTTGCAAGCCGGATGAATTTTCCCTATTGCCATAAACCATTTTCCTTCCTAAGAACTCCTCCCGGATTGGTTCCTTCGTGGATTCCCCTATGGGCTTACTCCCGGATCGGTTCCTTCGTAGAACCCGCTATGGGCTTACTCCAGGATCTGTTCCTTCGTCGAACCCTCTATGGGCTTACTCCCGGGCCGTTGTTACTGTCTCGCTCTCCAAGATAATTTCCCGGTCCCGGACCGCTATAGAAGGGAGAGCCTTCTCCACTTTTACTCTCCAGGGTTTCTTCTTCCTTCTTGGGCAGACTTCTAACACGGCGAATTGCCGCATCCAGCTGCTGACTCAAGCTGTAATAGTCTTCACTGCCGTTCAGTTCCTGCAAACGCTCAATGGCGTCATTAATCAATGCCTCCGTATCTCCGTCTCTATACTCCAAGCTCTGTAAGCCGGTCAAGGCGGATAAGAAGGACTCCCGCTTGGCATTCTTTTGCGCCTTTTCCTCCGCTTCCTTTGCCTTACTTTCCGCTATAGATTCCTGTACTCTGGATTCTTCTTCCTTCTTGGCAATGTAGGCATCAATCTCGTCTTTCCACTTATCCTCAATCACCAGGAATTCTTTTTGCTTTGTAAAGAGTCGCTCCTGATATTCCTTTTTAAATTTTTCATCCGTAACATCATTTAAGGAATCCCGGATTTTTCCGAAAAGAGTTCTGGCGGTAAAGACATCTTCCAGCTTCTGAATCTTCATGGCCTCATAGGTCTTGATGTCCTTCTCTATCTGTGCCTTGGTTTCCTTTTCCGCCTTCTTCTTCCGATTCTCTTCGCCTCTTTGCTTTGCGGTCTTGGAAACGTAGTCTGTAATACCGGACTTTTCATCCGCCTCTTTGACTACAGTATCCGGCACTTCCCAATCCTCCGGCTCCAGATCCTCATGAAGAATATCCATGGTATTTTTCCAGATTTTTCCGGCATAGGTGGCGCCGTAAATTCCCGGCATTTCCACCGGCATATCATGACCTACCCAGATTGCCGCACTGTAATATTTGGTATAGCCGCAAAACCAGGTATCCTTGGAACCGTTACTGGTTCCGGTTTTTCCTGCAGCCGGCATCTTGTTTTTCAGCTGTAAACCGCGACCGGTACCATACTCCGTATTCATGGTTCCCTTCAAAATGTCCGTCATAATAAAGGCGGTATCTTCGCGGAAAACCTGAGTATTCTGGATGGTCTTCTCGTCCGCAACTACGCCGTCCTTATCGGATTCAATCTTGATAATACAGGTTTTATTACTGTATACGCCTCCATTGGCCAGGGTGGAATAGCCCTTTGCCATATCCACCACACGAAGACCGTTGGTGAAACCGCCGATGGAAACCGCCAGGGCATCGTTATCCTTCACGCTGATTCCGGAAAAATGCATTTTCTCCAAATAATCCAAACCGTTCTGAATACCGATACCGTCCAAAATCTGCCAAGCCACCGTATTTAAGGAACGGTTGGCAGCCTCTCTCATGGTAACCGCCCCGTAGTAGTGGTCACCGGAATTCGAGGGTCCGTCTTCAAATTTGTGGTCGTCAATAACGGAAGCCGCATTGTACTCGCCTAAATCCAAAGCCGGTGCATAATCCAGCAAAGGCTTGATGGCGGAACCGGGCTGACGATAGCTTAAGTAAGCACGGTTATATTTGTCCTCGGTGCCTCTTCCTCCAACGGTAGCCACCACATAGCCTGTTTTATTGTCAATGATTACGCCGGCACCCTGCATGGAAAGCTTTCCGTTTTCCTGCACCTCCTGGAACTTGGACAGTCCCTTGTCCAGCGTTTCCTGTAAAATGTTTTGGATTTTAGGATCCAGAGAGGTATAGATTTTGTATCCTCCTGCACGAAGCTCCCGATTGTAAAAGTTGTACTGTTCCTCGTACTGATCCTGATAGGCTTCCTTATCCGCCTGGGTTTCAAAATGATAGGTAAAGGGGAATTTATTAACCTCCATCATACGGATGGTAGCCGCATAGAGAGCATAGGAGTTCATATAGTCCTCATCCGTACCCTTCTGCACATTTTGGGAAATCTGTAAGGGCTTTCCAATGGCTTCTTCATATTCCGCCTCTGTAATATAGCCCACTGTCTCCATAGACTTTAAGACCTGATTTCGCTTCTTTAAAGCCAAATCCGGGTGGCGCACCGGTTCATATCGGGAAGGGGCGTTGGAAATTCCCGCCAGCATAGCCGCTTCTTCCACCGTTAAGTCCTTTGCAGGCTTTTCGAAGTAATACTGGCTGGCCGCTTCCACACCGTAGCAGTTGTTTCCGTAGAAGTTGGTATTGCAGTAAATCTCCATAATGTCGGCCTTGCTGTACATCTTCTCCAGCTCTTGCGCCAACATGATTTCTACAATCTTTCTGGTAAAGGTTTTCTCCTGGCTCAGATAGGTATTCTTCACCACCTGTTGGGTAATGGTAGAACCGCCCTGGGTGATTCTGCCCCGATTTTTAACCAGCTGAAAGACCGCACGAAGGGTGGCCTTATAGTCTACCCCGTGGTGGGTTTTAAAATTTCTATCCTCCTGGGCGATGTAGGCATTTTGCAGATTCGGGGAAATGTCTTCGATTTTATCGTACACAAAATGCCCGGCATTAATGGTACCAAGCTGCTGTCCGTCAGTATCAAACACCACCGTATCCGCTCTTTTGGTTAAATCCTTTAAATTGCTGCCTGCCAGCTTGTCATAGGCAATCCCCCGAAGACGATTCACCTCCGGACGGATAAAAATCACATAGCCCAATACAGAAAGCACAAACAGAAACAAAACACTGCCCAGAAACAGCCTCCGGATAAAGCGAAAGGCAGAGGATTTCTTCTTTCCTCTCTTATGTCCTCTTTCTCCTTCTCTTATCTCTCTTCCCATTCTTGAACCTCATATTCCAACAATATGTCCGTTAACTTAGCAAAAATGTCTTTCTTATCCCTTCTATTTCTCTCCGAAATTTTAACAAAAATTCTGTGGAGAATCAGAAAAAATATTGAAAGAACTTCTTAGGATAAGACAAATTTCTCTTAAAATCCTTACTTCTTAGGATAAGACAAATTTCTCCTAAACTCGTTACTTCTCTATACAAATCCGCCTAAGGAAAATAGCGGATTGCTTCACTTTCGGAAAATCAAAGAAACGGCACAAAGCTCTTTTGAACCCTGTGCCGAAGCCTTATTTCGCATAATCTACTGCTCTTGACTCTCTGATAATGTTTACCTTAATCACGCCGGGATACTGCATCTGCTCCTGAATCTGCTGAGAAATGTTTCTGGCCATAATGGTCATATCGTCATCACTCACTTCTTCCGGAACTACCATAATGCGAACCTCCCGTCCCGCCTGTACCGCAAAGGATTTCTCTACTCCGTGATAGGAGTTGGCAATCTCTTCCAATTCCTTCAAACGGTTGGTATAGGTCTCCAAAGCCTTTCTTCTGGCTCCCGGTCTTGCTGCGGAAATGGCGTCCGCTGCGGCCACGATGAAGGAAGTCAAGGATGTGGGCTCCGTTCCGCCGTGGTGAGATGCCACAGCATTGATAACGGGTTCAGGCTCATGGTATTTCTGACAAAGCTCAATACCAAGATCCACATGGGTTCCTTCTACTTCATGGTCAATGGCCTTTCCAATATCATGGAGAAGACCTGCACGCTTAGCCATACGAACATCCAAGCCCAGCTCCTGTGCCAAAAGGCCGGAAATCTGCGCAACCTCTATAGAATGCTGTAAAGCGTTCTGTCCAAAGGACGTACGGAACTTCATTCTTCCCAAAAGGAAAACCAGCTCCGGATGCACACCGTGAACGCCCAGCTCCAAGAGGGTAGACTCTCCCTCTTCCTTAATGCTGTCGTGCACTTCCTTACGGCTCTTCTCCACCACCTCTTCAATGCGGGCAGGGTGAATTCTGCCGTCTACAATAAGCTTTTCCAGTGCAATTCTGGCTACTTCTCTACGAATCGGGTCGAAACCGGACAGCACCACCGCCTCCGGTGTATCGTCGATAATCAACTCCACTCCGGTCAGCTGCTCTAAAGTGCGGATATTTCTGCCCTCACGTCCGATAATTCTTCCCTTCATCTCATCGTTGGGAAGCTGTACAACGGAAACGGTAGACTCGGTTACCTGGTCTGCCGCACAACGCTGAATAGCCTCTACGATGTATTCTCTGGCGGTCTTCTCCGCCTCTTCCTTGGCTCTGGCCTCATATTCCCGAATATACAAAGCGGTATCGTGCTTAATGCTTTCCTCTACGGAATGCAGTAATTCCTGTCTGGCCTGATCCTTAGTTAAGCCGGAAACTCTTTCCAGCTCAATCAGCTTCTGACTATGAAGCTGTTCAATTTCCCCTTCCCTGGTCTGTAATCCTTCCTCTTTTCTCTGGAGATCCGATTCCTTCTTCTCTAAGCTTGCCGCCTTCTTCTCGGAGCTTTCTTCCCTTTTCAAAATTCTCTTCTCAAGGTCGGAAATTTCTCTTCTACGGTCCTTAATCTCCTTATCCAGCTCATTCTTAGCCTTCAGTGCTTCTTCTTTTGCTTCTAGTAATGCTTCTCTCTTCTTGTTCTCCGCAGTGCGAATGGCATCATCAATAATCTCCCTGGACTTCTCCTCAGCAGTTCCCACCTTCCGAGCATAATTGGTTCTTTCTTTATTCTGTCCAAGGATGAACATGATTGCCCCCACCACTGCCGCCACAATTACAATGATGGCGATTCCCAATGGGTTCAATGTCTGTACCTCCTTCACTATTCTTTTGTTAATGTACAAATATGTGAAGCAAAGCAGGGTTGGCCACGCCAAAAATCCCTTGCAAAAATCTCTCTGTTACCATATTCAACCTTTTAACAAGCTTATTTTAAGGGATATAAATACTTGTGTCAATGAGAACTATTTCCCGGTCCGGCTTCAAAAGGTCTCCAGCACCGGCTTCAAAACCATCTCCGTGCAAGCTCTATACCTACTGAAATACCGCCAACATTTTCTGAGAGAGACTTTCTCCGATTCCCATAATGTTATTCAGGAATAAAATCTCCTCAATGCCTTTTTCCTGAATCAGAGAGGAAGCATTTCCCTGATAATGCCGGTAGTCCACCACATAAACATCCCGGTAATCCTGTGCCAAAAGGGGCACAAAGGCATTTCCGTAGGAATCCTTTAAGACCAAAATGCTCTTCTTCCGGGGAGCCCCTTCATTATGGATTTCCACATATCCATGGTCTCCCAGCATAAAGCAGTTGTATTTATTTCCGGGAAGCATTTGGCTGGCATCATTAATCAACTTTCCTTCCTGAAGATTTCCCTTGCTGTCAGTATATTGCATGGTATTCATGCTTCCCTGATAAGCCGTTACCTGATCGGGGTGCCCCTTCAAACTTTCCGGACGATTCATAAAGAAGTAAAAGGTTCCGTAAAATTCCGGGAAATCCAGCTTTTGATAGTCAGACAATGGCTTGGTGCTGTATCCCATACTTTTGCAATATTCCTGATAGGCGTAATAAGCCCCAAGCTGAGTCCAGTGATGATCCGTTCGGAAATAAATGTATTCCTTTTTGTGTGCGGAAAGGGCATCAAAAACATTTACCGTATTGACTCTTTTATCCATCAGGCTATAGCTGTAGGCAATGGCCTGATCCATCCCGGAGGAGGCCAGCTTTTCCTGTACCTTCGGATCCAAGATCACGCCAAAGGAATTGGGTACAATCATGGCACTAAGCTTCAACTTGGGAAACATAGCCTGCACCGTATTTAATAAAGAAGCGTGGGCACGAACCGCCTTTTCACTGAAATAGAACAGCTCATAGGCGGAATCTCCGTTCAGATAGAGACTCCCAATCTGTTCGCCGGCTACATTTTCCGCCTTATCCGCCTTTTTAATCTGTAGATTTCCCTCCGCATCCGTTTCGAAATTGCCGTTTTCTTCTTTTTCCTTCCTTGTGTCTTGCTTTGCATCGGAGCCTTGCTTTGCTTCCGCACTCTGCTTTGCTTCTGCCTCTTCCTGCTTCCCCTCTATTCCTTTTCCTTCTTCTGTCTGGTCTTTCCCTTCTTTTTTATCCCGGGCTTCCGCCTTTCCCCGGTCTTCCCCATCGGATTCCTTTTCCTCTGCTGCCCCGTTCTGTCCGTCTTCCGTATCCTTCTTTAAAGCGAAGGTCTCCGCCAAAGCGCCTTCCCCTGTGGGAATTTCTTCTTTGACCTGCTCGGCGGCTCCGTAAATCTGCTCTCCCTGCAAGCCATAGAAAGCCTTGGTTTTCGAAGCCAAAAGCATCCACTCCTCTTTTCCCGGATAGCTGTCCTGATACCAGGATGTGATGTCCCGAAAATAGCTTCCCGCAAAAAGTCCCTGCAAGGAAAATGCAGGAAACTGCTTCAGTTCTCTTTTTTCCGCATCGGAATATCTCGGTCTTAAGGGAAGAAGCACCCCCAGCACAAAAAGGCAGCACAAGAGCCCCATCATGGCCAGTGAAAATATCTTGGCATAAGGAAAATCCTTCTTGGGCTTTTCCGGACTCGTCTCTTCTGCGCTCTTAACTTTAAGCGTTTCAACTTCTATAGATTTCTCTTCTGTGATGTTCTCTTCTGTGATGTTCTCTTCTGTAATTTTCTCTTCTATGATGTTCTCTTCCGTTAATTTTTCTTCCATAATCTTTTCTTCTGTAATTTGTTCTTCTGTACTTTGTTCTTCTCTTCCCTGATCGTCCATTCCCATCTACTCCCTGTGCAATCCTCGCCGTCTATGCATTTGCCATTCTTTCCTTCTCGTAAGATAAGAACAGCACTCTTTTAAAATTGATTATACAAAAACGGCATATAGCTCTGCCCTGCCATAAGGGCGAAGGACAAGAGCAAAAAGGCAATCGCCGCCAAAAGCTTTCCCCAGAAATACAGCTGCTCCGCATGGTCTAAGAAGAAAATGTTTAGCTTTGTTCTTCTTTGGATTCTTCGAAGGATTTTCTCATGGCGAAGCAAGTCCTCTTGATTTTCCTGACTAATCTCTGCTTCTTCCTCTTCCGCTTTAGCCTCTGCTTCTACCTCTTCTGCAAGTGAAACAGCTTCTTCCTTTTGTACTTCCGTTTCCCCGGATGTTTCCTCAGGGCGAGAATCGCCTTCCCCGTCCAAGCTAAGCTTTAGCATAGGATATTTTTCTTCAGGAAATAAATCCTTTCTATCGGAAGAAGCACCAAAAACCGACTCCTCTATCGTAGCTTCCGGAACTCCTTTCAAAGCAGCTTCCCCGGCATCTATCGCCGTTACTTCCGGAGTATCTACTACGGTTTTCGTAGAATCCGTCCCTACTTTCGGAGAATCTTTCTCTGCTTCCGGAGAATCTTCCTCCGCATCCTCCATACCGTAAAAGCCAAGACTTGCTCTTTTCTTCCTTGCCAAACGGGATTTACCCCGGAACAGGAGCTTTTGCCATTCTTCCTCTAAACTGCTCAAAAGATTACCGGAAAAGAGAATGGCTACAAGAAGAAGAAAAATGTTGCTCTTTGCAATCAGCAGGGTTTTTCCGTCCACTAAAGCCAGGCTCTTCGGCAAGGTATGAAGCCACAGGATGTTTTTCAGGCTTTGGAAATCGGAAAAGCGGAAAAGAATCCAGGAAAAATACAACACCACCAGAGTATAAACGTGTTGTAAGCATCTCAGAACAAAGGAAAAATTTCCTCCTTCGGATTTGTGAATTCTTTTCCACAACTTCTTACAGCAAAGCTCCAACAGGATAAAAGCAAAGAAATACAGTCCCCAAAGAATGAAATTTGCCGTGGAGCCGTGCCAGATTCCGGTTAATACCCAAATCAAGAGCAGATTTCTCACCTGCAAAGGAAAGGGAACGCGATTTCCTCCCAGGGGAATATAAACATAGTCCCGGAAAAACATGGATAGGGAAATATGCCAACGTCTCCAGAAGTCTCGAATGGAACGGGCGCTATAGGGTGCCTGAAAGTTTTCCGGAAGGGTAAAGCCGCAGATTTCTCCGATTCCTATAGCCATATCCGTATAGGCGGAAAAATCCAAAAAGATCTGTAGCATATAGGAAATACCGGAAAGGAATACTGCCAGAAAGGAAAATGACGGAGAAGAAGACTGTAGCATAGAAGCATTTTTCAGACTGTCCAAGCTAAGAACTTCTACAGAAAGGGAGCCCAGCGCATCCGCCAAAGCCAGCTTTTTCCAAAGGCCGAAGGTGAATCGGAACAGTCCGTGGGAAAAGGCTTCATAGGAAAATGCACGATTTTTGATTTCTTCCCGCATTTCCGAATAACGAAGAATCGGTCCCTGAGAAAGCACCGGGAAGGCAAAGGCAAAAAGAGAAAAGGAAAAAATGTCCTGCTCCGCCTCCTTTCCCTGATAGCAATCGTAAAGGTAAGCTATAAAACGGAAGCTGTAAAAGGAGATGCCAAAGGGCATCCAGCCCTTTACCATTTTCGGTAGGAAGGGCAGAGCTGCACTGTACTTAAAAAAAGCCAGCGGCAGGATAATTCCCGCTAAGGATAAGAAAAATATTTTTTTCTTTTTTTCTTCTGCAGCCTGTCCCAAAGCTTTTCCCATAAAAAAAGCAAAAAGGCTAAAGACGCAAAGAAAGGCTACTGCCAAGAGTCCCTGAAAAAGCAAGAAGAAGCAAGATGCCAGGAAAAACACCACATTTTTCCAAGCAAGTTCCTTCTTCCCGAAATACAAAAGCAAAAACAGGGGGAGAAATCCCGCCACAAAGATCATTTGCGAAAACTGCATATTGCAAACCTTTCCCTTGTCAATTTTCTAAAAATCCGTTATACTCATTAGGCTTCGGGGGCGATGAAGCTTGGGCCCCACGCAATGGGAGATACCGAACCGTGTCAGGATGGGAACATAGCAGCACTAAGGTAAACCTTTCATGTGCCGTGGGT
>CAUUUY010000010.1:0-14801 GCA_963548305.1 uncultured Oribacterium sp. | reverse complement strand
ACAATCTTTTCGGAAAATATTTCAAATACTATAGACGAAATATTGAATAGAATAAACAAGTCCCTTCCTTTCAGTGATCTAAGTCATTCAGAAAAGCTTGATATCATACGACAGCTTTATCAAAAAGGCATCTTCTCTATGAAGGGCTCTGTAAAAACCGTAGGAAATAGACTGTCCTGCTCTCCTGCCAGTATGTATCGGTATTTGGAACTTGTAAAAAAGGAAAAATAATTTGATATGTTTTTAAGATTAGCAGAAATATGCTAACATATTGATTTAAGAACAATAATTAGAACTACACCCATCAACGGATATCCTACAAAGCAACACAGGGTTTGGGTACATCAAGAAAGGAGATTTTAACATGCTGAAGAAACATCAATTCTGGGCAGTCGTAGCAGTTGTTGGAATGGTAATGTGCTTTATCACAGGACACGCTATGGTAGCAGGACAGAAGCCAAAAGCGGTGACAGAATAAAGTAGCATAATCACAAAAAAGGACTGTAAAAAATCAATAAATGAAGCGAATAATGCAGTATGGGTCTATAATAGGGGTAGTCTGAGCCCGTCGGTACTTGCGAAAAACAAGAGAAACGCAGTTTTTCGCTTAGTATCCGCTACGTGGCGAAGCTAGCGGGAGCGTGCCCCGATTATAACCCATACTGCATTAGAGCGCATCTTTATAAAAAATACAGTCCTTTTTAGTCTTTAATCCTTCTTTTCCTTGTCACCGTATTTTGTTGCAATTTCGAATAGCAAGCTCTTTCCCTGAGAAATCTGTAAATCCACACCGGTGTCGTTTGGCTTATTCTCTGCGAATTCATAATCCTTATCCGGAAGAATGGCATTTAACAAAATTCCTACTAAAGATCCTGTGGCAATGCCGGAGAAAGCAATCTGAATCCCGAAGAGCTGAAAATGCAGGGCTCCCTCGGAGGAGTAGTTGATACCGATGGACAATACCAGAATCATGGCCGCCACAATGATATTTCTACTCTTGGAGAAATCCACCTTGGTTTCCACCACATTTCGAACACCCACTGCGGAAATCATGCCGTAAAGCACCAGGGAAATTCCGCCGATAATGGCCTGAGGCATTGCCTCAATCACTGCGGAGAACTTCGGGCAGAAGCTAAGGAGTACCGCAAAGCAGGCCGCCAGACGAATGACTCTGGGATCATAAACCTTGGTAAGACTCAGCACACCGGTATTTTCTCCGTAGGTTGTATTGGCAGGAGCACCGAAAAGGGAAGCAAGCGTTGTGGCCAAACCGTCTCCCAAAAGGGTTCTGTGTAAGCCCGGATCCTCCAGATAGTTAATGCCTACTGTAGAGGAGATGGCGGAGATATCTCCGATATGCTCCATCATGGTTGCAAAGGAAATGGGGATAATGGTTAAGCTGCTGCTGAGAAGCAGTGCCGGATCCAGTTTACCCTCGGTAAACAGTGAGAAAACCGTTCTGTGGTAGTCTATCGGAAAGCCGAAAATCGGCGCTTCTTTAATGCTTTCAAAGGGTACAAGGCCTAAAACCGCTGCAAAGCTGTAGGATATCAGAACGCCCAAGAGGATAGGAATAATTTTCACCATTCCTTTTCCGAAAATGTTGCAAAAGATGACTACGCAGATGGCCAGGAGCGCCAGTCCCCAGTTGGTGGAGCAGTTTTCCACCGCAGACTTGGATAGATTCAAACCGATAGCAATGATAATAGGTCCTGTAACCACCGGCGGAAAATATCGCATAACCCGGTTGGCTCCAAAGGCCTGAAAGAGGAAGGCCAGCAGCAAATACATCAGTCCTGCGCAGGCTACTCCGAAGCAGGCGTAGAGCAGAAGCTCCGGCTCCTTGTTGGGTGCTATACTCATATACCCCGCCAGAAAGGCGAAGGAAGAGCCTAGGAACGCGGGCACCTTATTCTTTGAAAGGAAGTGAAACAAGAGTGTACCCAGTCCTGCAAAAAGCAGGGTGGTGGAAATAGATAAGCCGGTCAGCAAGGGTACCAACACCGTTGCTCCGAACATGGCAAAAAGATGTTGTAATCCTAAGACCACAAACCTTCCTTTTCCCAAGACTCTGGCATCATAAATAGCTTCTTCTCCGATATTTTTGATTTTCTCCACATTATCCTCCTTTGTAGCTATTCTCAGGGAATCTCAGTCTATTCAATTTTCTTCGTACATTTACGCCGTTCCCTATCATACTCTCCGACTCTGACTATGTCAAAATTATTTTCCCGTACATTCTATAAGAAGACTATTCTTTCCCTACTTATTTTCCTTCATGCCTCCGGCAGGTTTTCGGCCTTGTTTCGTCTCCTCTTGAAATGTATTGATAGAATAGCCTTGAAAAGGCGTAGAATTTTTAGAATCTTCAGAAAAGCGTTCCTTTCCCCCTTCTTCCTTCTGTGATAAAATAAACATAAGTCAATAGGAAAATTTTTTATTATAAGATATTTTGCATTAAACGGAAATAAATTTTATAGGTCGTTTTAAACAAAAAATTGAATATTGGTTATATACTGAGAAGATAATGCGTGGAGGATAGACATCATGGAAATTAGACAACTGCATTCTTTTATAAAAATCGTTGAATTACAAAGCTTTTCCAAGGCGGCAGAAGCCCTGGGCTATACTCAGGCGGCGGTAACCATTCAGATTCGCCAATTGGAGCTGGAGTTCAACACCCGCTTTTTTGACCGGGTAGGAAGGCACGTGGAATTAACCCCTCCCGGAAGGAAGTTTCTGATGTATGCCAATGAAATCCTTCGAAAAGTGGATGATGTCCATGCGATGTTGGGAAATGCCGTAGTAAAGGATCACAGGTTGCGTGTTGGCACTTTGGAGTCCTTACTCAGCTTTAAACTGCCGAAGGTAGTCAGTTATTTCTATAAGCACTACCCTACCGTGGCTTTGGAAATTCGCTCCGGAACACCGAAGGAGCTGAACGAGATGCTGGATCATAACCAGATTGATTTGGCCTATTACATCGACCAGAAGGTTTACGGACAGAACTGGGAGAAGACTTTAGAGGAGCCGGAGTCTGTCGTTTTTGTGGCTTCCACAGATGCTAAGCTACCGAAAAAGGAAGAATATCTTTTGGCTGAGCTTTTAAACCAGCCCTTCTTCCTAACGGAGAAGGATTCCAATTACCGATACGCTTTAGAGCAGGAATTGGCTTCCCGGCATTTGGGTATACGCCCCTTCTTTGAAACCAGAAATCCGGATGTAATTATCGAATTGATCAAAGAAAATCAAGCACTATCCTTCCTCCCTAGATATGCCGTGGAGGAAAGTCTAAACAACGGAAGCCTACGGCTTCTGAAGGTGCAGGACTTTGAGATGCAGATGTATCGTCAGCTCTTCTACCACAAAGATAAGTGGATTACGGAGGAAATGAAGAACTTCATCGCTTTGGGTGAATTATCGATGCTATAAAAGAAGAAAAAGAAGCGAATATAAAACAGTAAGCTCTTCCTGCAGGAAGATTCGCTTTACTATATTTTCCATTCACTTCTAAAAAAGAATGAACCGCCCTACAGATTTGTAAATCAAAGATGTAGGGTGGTTTATATTGATGCATATAATCCAGTATCAAAACTAATTTTTGAAAAATATCAGCTCCGGTTAGCTCATATACGTAGGCGAGGTTAGCGGGAGCGTGCCCGAGTTTTAACCCTATACGGAAAGGAAGGCTTTATCTATTTTTCCGTCCCCGTTTGTTTTATAGTAAATGGTATTTAATCAAACCGCCCTTAGTCTTATAGCCTGTATCCCAAAGCGCCTCCAGGGAAACCCAAGCCGCTTCCGAGTAGGTAACGGTCTGCACCTGAAAATCATTTCCCTCCGCCAAGGGGTCATCTCCCTGATAACGGTAGCCTATCAGCAAAAACCAGTGCCAGATATAGTCATCCATTTCCGGATTCTGATGATTCAGAATCAGAATGGGAACAGGAAGATTTTTATCAATCTGTTCCACAATACATTCTTTCGATATGGCAACATTTTCCTCTCCGGAAACTATGGTCATCATCAGGTTTTCTTCCTGATGCTCCTTCAGGAAATTCTGATAGCCTTCCACGTATAATTCCGGTTTATCGATGCCGGACCAACGGGGATGCAGGTATTTCTTCATTTCTTCGGTAAAATAAAGGTACTCGTCCTGATCTAATTTTTCCAAATTCCCGGAATATAAAGATTTTTTTCCATGGTGCAGGGCAAGATAAATCGAACTGTCGCAGGCGGTAATAGCGCCACAGCCCCCCAGCTGCATCATATGGTCAAAACACCAATCCTGGTTCCCCCCATAGGACTCACCGATATAAAAAAAATCCAGTTTCTTCTCCATTTTCTCAGGACTTCTCCTTCTCTTTTAGATAGATTTCGGGTTTTGAATCAGTCGCATAGCATTGATGATGCAAATGACGGTTACACCCACATCTCCAAATACTGCTGCCCACATATTGGCAAGTCCTACGGCACTTAAGATGAGCACCAGGAACTTTACCGCAAGGGCAAAAACGATATTCTGCATCGCAATCCTCATGGTCTTCTTTCCAATAGCAATGAGAGTGGGAATTCGGCTTAGGTCATCATCCATAATCACCACATCCGCTGCTTCAATGGCAGCGTCCGACCCCATAGCCCCCATGGCAATGCCCACATCAGCCCGGGAAAGCACCGGTGCATCATTGATACCGTCTCCAATAAAGGCAAGATAACCGCTACGCTTCTCTCCCTCTCCGCTTAAAGAGCTAAGGATTTCCTCCACCTTCTCCACCTTCTGGGCGGGAAGCAGCTCTCCGTAAACGCTGTCCAAATTCAGCTCCCGGCCTACCGCCTCCGCTACAGGAGTACTGTCTCCGGTAAGCATAACCACACTTTCAATGCCCTGCTGCTTCATTTTCGAAACTGCTTCCTTACTGCTTTCCTTCACCTCATCCGCAATCAAAATTCTTCCAAGATACTGACCGTCCTTTGCTACCAGGCAAATGGTGGCAGCTCCCTCATCCTGCTGTGGTACGGAAATGCCTTCTTCCTCTAAAAGCTTGGCCTTTCCCACTAAAATTTTGCACCCTTCCACAATGGAAATCAAGCCTGCACCGCTGCGATTTTCCGTATTTTCCGGGAAAGGAAGACTGTTGCTTTCCTTTCCGGAAGAATGCTTCATCGGATCATTTTCTACTACGACATCTTCCGGAGAAGCATTAGCCTTCGAAGAATCTTCCATCCATTTTTTGTAGGCGCTGAGAATGGAAAGCCCGATGGGGTGGGTGGAACCATTTTCCGCCATAGCGGCAGTGCGAAGAAGCTCATCCTTGGAAATTCCCTCCCAAGGCTCAATCTCCTGCACGGCGAAATTCCCCTTGGTTAGGGTTCCTGTTTTATCGGACACTACAACCTTTAATTTGGATACCAGCTCCAGATAGTTGGAGCCCTTTACCAGTACACCCTCTCGGGAAGCCGCACCGATTCCTCCGAAGAAGGACAGGGGCACGGAAATCACCAAGGCGCAGGGACAGGACACTACTAAAAAGGTACAGGCACGATATAACCAGGTAAGGGGAGGATGGGCTGCGAAAAACTCCGGAGACACCAGGCCTATTTTTGTTCCCAAGAACAGGCCAAGGCTTGGCAGTATAGCCAATGCCAATGCCGAATATACTACGATCGGGGTATAAATCCGGGCAAACTTTGTGATAAAGTTCTCCGCCTTGGATTTCTTCTCGGAGGCCTCCTCTACCAGTTCCAAAATCTTGGAAACGGTGGAATCCTCAAAGGCCTTCAAAGCCTCTACACGAAGCATGCCCTCTCCATTGATACAGCCGGAAATAATCTTTTCTCCGGGGAATACCTCTCTGGGGACGGACTCTCCGGTAAGGGCTGCCGTATTTACCATGCTTTCTCCTTGACGGACAATGCCGTCCACCGGCACTCTTTCTCCCGGCTTTACCAAAAGCATATCCCCTACTTCTACCTCATCCGGATCCACGGTATCTACGGTGCCGTCTTCCCTTTCAATATGGGCCAGCTCCGGTACAATATCCATCAGCTCCTTAATGGACTTTCTGCTTTTTCCTACCGCATAGCTTTGGAAAAGCTCTCCCATCTGATAGAAGACCATTACCGCCACCGCTTCCGCAAATTCTCCGGAAAGGAAGGCGCCTAAGGTGGCCACAGTCATCAATAAGGCTTCATCAAAGGGACGCCTGTTTTTGATTCCCAGAAAACATTCCTTTACCACGGAAAGACCGCTGAGAAAATAAGGAATAAGATAAAGCGGAAGATACCAAAGAGAATGCTCCGGAAGGAAGGGAAGAATCCCCGTCTTTTCCACAATCAATAAGATTAAGAATAAGATGACGGAAAGAAGAAGCTTGTTTCTTTCCCGAATAAGTTTCTCTGACATGGTATTTCCCCTTTACTATATTTTTTCTACTCTATGCTTTGCTCTTCTTTACTATATTTTTTCTACTCTATACTTTACTCTAAACTATTGCTTTTCCGGTACTTACTCTGATAATCCGCTTCAATACTCTACTCATAGTACTGCAAGCTTTGGACTTTATTCTCCTACACGCCCTTCACGGTGAAGTCCGGCTCAATGGTCTTTCCTATACGGATGGCTTCCTGCAAAATCTCCTCAAAGCGATCATCCTCCGCCTCCAAGGTAAACTTCTGCATCATGAAGTTTAGCTTTACAGACTGTACTCCCGGAATCTTTCCGATAGCTTCCTGTACCTTAGCCGCACAATTTGCACAATCAATTTCACACTCGTATTTCTTCTTCATTTTTTCTCCTCTTTTCTATCTTGATTTTTCATTTTTCCAAAAGCGAATTACTTTTGTTCTTTCGCTTTTCTTACTGTCTTTTATTCCTCGATATGCTCAATACCCATGGCAATGATGGTCTTGACATGCTCATCCGCCAAGGAGTAGAGAATGCTTTTCCCCACTCTTTTTCCGCTAACCAAGCGGGCGGTACGAAGAATCTTTAACTGATGAGAAATGGCGGATTGGTTCATTTCCAAGTCCTGACAAATCTCCGTAACATTTTTCTCTCCTTCAAACAAATCGTAGAGAATCTTGATTCTGGTGGAATCTCCAAAGACCTTTAACAATTCCGCCAAATCGCATAAGCTGTCCTCGGAAATCGTTGCATGACTATCTGCTCTTTGATGTTCCAAGGCAATCACTTGACTCATTCCTCTCCTTTCTGAGATTACGGGCTTTACAAGCTTTACGATAAAAATTTTTGTAAAGTCCCTCTTCTCTTGCATAATGAATGGCAACTGTAAAAAACCATTCAAAAAAGCAACAACAGATTTATATATGAATATATTATCATATATAAATCTGTTGTCAAGAAATTTTTTCTTCCTTTTTTCAAATATATTTAGAATTCGAAAGGCTCTTACTTTAGCCCTTAGAGTTTCAGCTCCCTTAGTAGTTGTTTCCGAAACTCCTGATCCAAAGAAGCTTTTTTAATATCTTCTAACCTGCCCTGTTCCGCAAGAACCCCCATCAATTGAGCAGTTCTGCTTTCTCCTTCTTCTCTACCTTCTTCTCTACCTTCTTCCCGACCTACTGCCAAGAGTTTTTCCAGTGCCATATTCATCGCCGTCCCCCCTTTTCTCTCCATGGAAGATTCCTTTAACTCCTTCACTCTTCTTGCCAAAACCGACGAATGCATTTCTTGCGGATTTTTCCTTTGAAAGTCCCTTACCAAATCCCCAAAAGCATTTTCTTCCGTAATCTCAGTATTTAAGTAAATGATGTGTGAACCATCTGAAAAGTATTCTTCCGAATCCCTAATCCTTCTGTCCACATAATAAATCTGTTTCTGTAAATTCAGTATATCTTTCTTCACGATAAATATAACATAGCTTTCCGGTAATTGTGTGAACTTTTCTCCGGCATCTAAACTATGCATATCTAAAAGACTGGCATGATACCTTGCTCTTTTGGGACTGGCCCCTTCCAGATCGTTCTGCATTTCAATATTATAGAGTTTTCCATCTTCATCTTCGCATAGACAGTCTAAAAGAAGAGACCGACCCTGCAAATTCTTTAAGTCCATTTGTAAATGCTGTTCTTTTACTTTGATTTTTTTCTCCATAAGAACTTTCAGGATATATTCCGTGCATTTTACATCCTGCAAAACCACCCTCATAAAGATATCATCCATTAAAGTAAACTCTGCAAGAATTGCTCTTTTTTCTTCTCTACTGATTTTATGTCTTTTCACCTTCCCAAGCATAAGGAACCTCCTAAGTAAAAAAAGAAGCCTATCTCTGCCTATTTTACAATGGCTTAGCTTCTTCTCCTATACTCCACATTCGGATAATATCCGTATACGGATATGAAATTTATTCCTTCCTTAAGCGCTCTACCCCTTCTCGAATCGTCTTCACGGTAAACTCCAGCTCCTCTTCCTTTAAGTCCTCTTCAAAGCTTAAACGCAGTCCGGAATAGGCCTCCACATGGCTTTTTCCCAAGGCCAGCAACACATGGCTTGGCTCCACGGAACCGCTGGCACAGGCGGAACCGGCGCTGGCGCAAATCCCCTTTTGATCCAAAAGCAGCAAGAGACTCTCCGCCTCTATTCCCTCTATGCAAATGTGCACATTGCCGGAAAGTCTTTTTTCCCCGGAAGCTTCCAACGGATTCACCCCTGTAATCTTGATTCCGGGCACCTCTTCCAAAAGTCTTCTGAAGAACAGCTTCTGAAGCTCCCGTTTTCTTTTCTCTCTTTCCGACATGCCGGCAAAGGCCTCCTCTGCCGCCTTGGCAAAGCCTACGATACCGGGAACATTTTCCGTACCGGCACGAAAGCCCCGCTCCTGAGCTCCCCCATGAAGGAAGGCCGGAAGACGAACACCTTTTCGAATCACCAAAAGTCCAATACCCTTGGGGCCATGAAGCTTGTGGGCACTGGCGGAAAGCAGGTCTATCCCCATTTCCGAAAACGACAATGGAATCTGCCCAAAGGCCTGCACCGCATCCGTATGAAAGAGCACCCCATGCTTTTTCGCAATTTCTCCGATAGCCCGCAAATTCTGAATCGTTCCCATTTCATTGTTGGCCGCCATGACGGAAATCAAAACCGTATCCTCTGTAATCCCCTGCTCCAAAGCTTCCAGGTCCAAAAACCCCTCCCGATCCACCGGAATCCGGCTGACTCTTGCCCCCAGACTTTCCGCAAATTTGCAGCTTTCCAAAACAGCGTGATGCTCTATGGCAGAACAGATAATATGGGGCTTTCTTTGCTTTTGACCTGCTGCATCGGAGTCGGATAGACTGCTCTTTTGCTCTGCATCAGAGCCGGATAGACCGCTTTTTTGCTCTACTTCGGAGCCGGATAAGCTGCTCTTTTTCCCCATGGCGGAATAAAAGGCTGAAAGAATCGCCCAGTTATCGCTTTCCGTCCCTCCGGAGGTAAAGTAGATTTCCCTTGGATTAATGCCCAAAAGACCGGCAAGACTTCTCCTGCTGTCCTCCACCGCCTTTTTCGCTTTCTGGGCAAAAAGGTAGAGGGAGGAGGGATTTCCGTAATCCTCAGAAAAATAGGGAAGCATAGCTTCCCTGACAGTCTTTGATACCGCTGTTGTGGCTGCATGATCCAGATAAATCATTCTTTCTCCTCTTCGTAATAGAAGGCACCGCTCTTTCCCCCCTGCTTTTCCACAAGGTGAATCCCCTCCATGTGCATCCTTTTGTCAATAGCCTTGCACATATCGTAAATCGTTAGCAAGGTCACGGAAACACCGGTAAGAGCCTCCATTTCCACCCCTGTTTTTCCGGCAGTTTTACAAAGACACTCCACCGTTATCCTTCCCTCTTCCTCCGAAACCTGAAAGGAAATCTTTGCGGATTGTAAGGGCAAAATATGGCAAAGGGGAATCAGCTCCGAACATTTTTTTGCCCCCATGATTCCGGCTACCTGGGCCACGGTGAACACATCTCCCTTTTTGACCTTTCTCCCCAGTACCGCCTCCATGGCTTCTTTACTGAGGAAAATGCTTCCCCTGGCCACAGCGGTTCTTTCTGTATCCGCTTTTCCGGAAACATCCACCATTCTGGCATTTCCCTGATCATCAAAATGACTAAACTCTCCCATACTTCTCCCAATCTATTGAATATCTTCGCTTTTTGCAAATTCGTACATTTCTTGAATTCGTTTACTCTGCTAAAAAAGCAAATTTTCTATACCTTAGTTTTCCTCCATCAAAAGGAGCAACTTCTCTTCCCGAAGCTGTAAAGCCTTGGGAATCTCCTGCATTTTACCATAGGGACCGTCTCTTTGCACCAAAAAGCAAATTTCGCCCTCACCCTTTTCCGGCTTAAAATAAAAGTTTTGCTCAAAGGGAAGCTCCGCCTTGGAAAGCAGTTTCACCGACACAGAATTCTCCTCTCCCCCGGAAAAAAGCGGAATAAAATCATGGGCACGATAACCGATGGCAGAAAGCTTTTCCGGAATCTCTCGCTCCAGCGTTAGCTCTAGCCCCCAGTCCTCTATGAAAATGCTATGCTCTCCTATCTTTTTTGCTTTAGCAATATTTTTACAACCGGTCAAAATAGCCGCCTGACGATTCTTGGGCTGTCGGAAAACTTCCTTGGTCTCTCCCTGCCCGATCACCTTTCCCTCTTGCAGCATAATCACTTCCTCTGCAAAACGATAAATCTCATCCCGGGAATGGGAAACCATGATGGCCTGCCCCGGAAAATCCTCCAGATGCAGCATCAGCTCTTCCTGCATCTTATCCCTTAAATACAAGTCCAGTGCAGAAAAAGGCTCATCCAGAAGAATCATTGTCGGCTCATTGGCAAAGATGCGAGCTAAGGCAACCCTTTGTTGCTGCCCTCCGGAAAGCTCCCCGGGAAAACGCTTTTCCAGTCCCGAAAGCTCCATTTTCCGAAGCAAAGCGAAAATCCGCTCCGACCAGCTCTCTTTATTCGCCTTACCCTGCATAGCAATGGCAATATTTTCCCACACCGTCAAATGGGGAAAAAGGGCATAGGACTGGAAAAGATAACCGATTCTTCTCTTTTGAGGTGGCAGATTGATTTTTTTCGAAGAAGAAAAAAGGCAAGAATCCCCCAGCAGAATCTCTCCCTGCTTGGGCGTCACAATCCCAGCAATGCTCTTTAAGCACATACTCTTACCCGAACCCGAAGCCCCCAAAATTCCAATCCGCTTTTTATTAGAAGAAAAATGAATATCCAAAAGAAAGCTATCCAAAGGAAGCTGCAAGGACAGCTTACAAAAAGACGATTGTTCTGCGTTCTCCATTACAACTCCTTTCAAAACTTTCTATTTTCGGCTTTTGCTTAGAAGCTGTAACGCCGTCATGCAAAACAACGAAATCAGCATCACCACCCCTACCCATACTCCCGCAGTCACATAGTCCTGGTCCTGCATCACAAGGGCAATTCTTTGGGAAATGGTGGCGGTTTTTCCGGGGATGTTTCCCGCCAGCATGGATGTGGCGCCATACTCTCCCAGAGCTCTGGCAAAGCTTAACACCGCGCCCGATAGGATTCCCGGACCGGAAAGGGGCAGAATAATCTTCCAGAAAATCTTCGTTTCCGACAGTCCCAAGGTTCTTCCCGCCTGCACCAAATCCTTCGGAACCAAGGCAAAGCTCGCTTTGGCATTCCTATACATTAAAGGCAAAGAAATTACCGTTGCCGCAAGAACACAGCCCAAAAAGGACTGAACCACTTTAATGCCGAAATGAGAAAACAAAAAAATGCCCACAGGTCTTCTTTTGCTGAAAAGCAAAAGCAAAAAATAGCCTGCCACCGTAGGGGGCAAGACCATGGGAAGGGTCAGAGCGCTGTCAACGATGGATTGCCAGGGCTCCTTCCATTTTCCTACCTTTTGGGCTAAAAAAATCCCCAGAAAGAAGCAAATCACCGTGGTGATACAGGCTGTCTTTAGGGATATCCATAAGGGACTCCAGTCTAACGACCGGAGTCCTGCTAATAATTCATTCATCATTATTTTACGTCAGTATCGAAATAATACTTCTGGAAGGTGGTCTTTGCATTGTCGGAAGTTACATAAGCAATGAAATCCTTTGCCGCATCCTGCTCTTCCTGACTTGCTTCTTCGTTCTTAATCTGCGCAATAGGATAGATGACATTTCCGGTCAAATCGTAAGGCACCTTCTCTAGAATCTGAAGCTTGTCCTCATAACCGTAGGTATCGGAATAATAGGTGGTTCCTACTTCGGAGGATCCCTCTACCACTGCCGCCAAAACCTTGGAAACGTTGGACTGCTCAGAAATTTCTACACCGCCTAAAGCTTCAGATACTTCCTGAGTACTAATCTTGGACACATCCTCCGTCTCGGGAAGAATTTTTAAAGCAACAAGAGCCTGTCTTGTGTACTTTCCTACAGGAACGGTACCGTCTGCCAAGGCGATGGACTTCGCATCCTTCAAATTCTCTAAACCGGTAACCTTGGTTCCGCTGTCCTTTAAAGTAACTACGCAAAGCTGGTTGTTGACTACATTTTTTCTGCTTCCCTCTACAAGGTTTCCTTCTCCCTCCAAAGTATCCATCTGCTTCTGTGCAGCGGAGAAGAAAATGTCGCAGGCATAGCCTTCCTGAATCTGGCTTAAAAGCTTTCCGGAGGAATCCGCGTTAAATACCAGCTTCACCTCGGGATGCTCCTTCTCGTACTGCTGCCCCAGGTCTTCCATCACATTCTTTAAAGAAGCTGCTACGAAAACCTGTACTTCGGTCTTCTCTCCATCCTCTTTTGCAGCCTCGGTAGCATTTTCGGAAGCGCTTTCACTAGCCTTCTCAGAGGCCTTCTCTGTTGTTGCCGCAGCGGTAGTTTCAGTCTTCTTTGCTCCTCCACAGGCTGTCATAGCCAATGTTGCTGCAAGGGCTAAAGCAAATAATACTTTTTTCTTCATACTTTTCTCCTTTTTTATGTTTTCTCTCCCCAACCTCTTCGTTCTTCCTCCGGAGGCTTTAGGAAAAGTAGTGAGCTTCATCTATATCCATTCTCAGAGAACTTCAAGAAAGCAACAGGCCTAATCTATACCCACTCTCAGAAAATTTCAGGAAAAGTAGCGTACTTAATCCGTATCCGTTCCCCGAAGGATTCCCAAACCGTGGAATAAATCCGGGAAAAGGTAGTCCAGATTCTCCTTGCAGGCCTTGGGACTGCCGGGAAGATTAATCACCAGAGATTTCTTCCGAATGCCTGCAGTCTGACGACTGAACATAGCCTTCTTGGTGATGGACAGGCTATAAGCGCGTAAAGCTTCCGGAATCCCCAGTACTTCTCTTTCACATACCGCCTTGGTAGCTTCCGGAGTACAGTCCCTTTCGGAAAATCCGGTGCCCCCGGTGGTCAGAATCAAAGAAATCTGTCGCTGATCCGCCAGTCTCTTGATTTCTTTCTCCAATTCCGGTCTTCCATCAGGAAGGAGAAGCTGTTCTTCCACTATCATTCCCTGATTTTTCAAAAACTCTGTAATCACGGGACCGGACTGATCCTCATACACCCCTTGAGAGGCTCTGTCCGACAGGGTAATTACTGCTGCAGTAAAGGGTCTGTCCTTTTTCCCGGGGAAAATTTCCACCGGATCTCCCACCCGGATCTTTCCTCCCTTTTTTACCACGGAGAAAATGCCTTCTCTTGGCATAATGCAGTCTCCCATACGATGGAAGATGGCGCAGTGGCTGTGGCAGGCCTTTCCGATCTGGCTAAGCTCTAAAACACAGTCCCCCACATGAATTTCACTGCCCACCGGATACTTGGACAGATCAAATCCCTCAATCACCAGATTTTCTCCGAAGGCCCCAAAGTCCACCTGGGCTCCCTTTTTTCGAAAATCATCTATTTTCTCAAAGGCTAAAAGGCTCACTTGTCTATGCCATTTTCCGGCATGGGCATCCCCCTGAAGGCCGAAGTCCTCTACCAGGAGAGCTTCCTCTACCTCTGATTTTTCTGTTCCCTTTTGCTCGCTCAAGCAAATGGCTAATACTTTTCCCATAATATCCTCTATTCTATCCACCGATTCTTCCCATTTCCCGCTTTTCCGTAATTTCGGAAAGCTTTTCAAAGCAATGGCTTTCCGGCTTTGCCCAGATACTTTCCTGAATCTTTTCCAGTAAAATCTCCTCCCTTTGTTCTTCCGAAAATGCCGGATTTCGCAAACATTCCCGTACATCGATACTGTTTCCGAAGCACAGACAGGGCTTAATCTTTCCTGTAGAGGTCAGTCGAATACGGTTACAATGGGAGCAAAACTTTCCATGCATGGCGGAGATAAAGCCTACAGAGCCCTGAAAGCCGGGAATTTTATAATACTTTGCCGGACCGTTTCCATGGGTGGAAATGTCCTTTGTGATCCCCGAATAAATCTTCTTCAGCTTCTCCAACAAAAAGTCATTGCTGATACCGTTTTGCTCCTTTCCGTAACCAATGGGCATCATTTCAATAAAGCGAAGGTCCAGAGGATATTTCTTGCAAAGGGCCAAAAGAGCAAAGATTTCATCCTCATTTACTCCCTTTTGTAAAACGGTGTTCAGCTTCACAGGAATGCCGCTTGCAACCGCCTCCTTGATAGCATTCAGCACCTTATCCAAGGCATCAAAGCCGGTAATCTCATAAAAGCGCTCCGGAATCAGGGTATCCAAGCTAATGTTGATCCCGTCCAATCCCATTTCCTGAAATCTTGGCAATGCATCGGAAAGCAGCAATCCGTTGGTGGTAATCGTTACCTGCTCCACCCCGGGAAGAGCCTTTAAAGAAGCCATAAAATCCACAGCTCCTCTTCGC
>CAUUUY010000009.1:0-14965 GCA_963548305.1 uncultured Oribacterium sp. | reverse complement strand
TAGTATAAAGGCGACTCCACTGTCGTTGGAAAGCAGGGTCTCAAGCTGAATTCCTTGATCCAACTGATAGCTTTTATCAGCTACGACAAAGCAATGCCTTATCTCCGATAATCGCTTTTTATCCCGTATATCGTTTGCCAATATCGCTTGATAGCACATACCCTGCTCGGTAAGCAAGGAAAAAACTTTGGGATTATAGTGATCTGCATGAACATGACTGCAAAAAACAAATACTTCTTTTTCCTTGTTCAGAGGTGGTAATTCTCCCCTGTAATAGTCAAAAATAATATAGCAGTCTTCTAATTCCAGTAAAAAACCGCTGTGGTTCAGATATGTTACTTTCATGATGTTACTCCGTAAAATATTTTACCTTCTAGGTATGGAGGCTGTCGCTCTCCCTCCCTTACTTGCTCCCTTAATTCCTTACATTTTCCTACTCTATATGCTTTTCAGTATAAGTTGCACTACATTTACTGTCAACGAGGGACCGGAAATAGGCAGTCGGCTTTGCTTCATAACGATAGAGGGTTCTGCATTGGCATAGCAGTATTTACAAGAGAGGAGAGTGCAGACCTTTTCTTGGATGAGAGGGGGGGTGGAAAAAAATGATAGTGGGAATTTTTGAGAATAAATTGAAATAACATACATAAATTGAAATAACATACTCTGTGAAGAGGGAAAACATTTTCCCTCCGTTTAGGAAAGATCTATAACAACCAGCTCCGGCCGGTTAAAAATTCGCGGAATGCGAGTGCTTTCTCTTGCCAGCCCCCGACTGACAATCATATAGGAATCGTCAAAGCGATATTTTCCCCCGGCATATCGAGGAAAGAAGCCTTGATTCGGTGCAAAAAGTCCATTGATGATTCCGGGCAGGCGCCATTGTCCGCCATGAGCATGTCCCGCCAAGACCAAATCAAAATCATAGTTTAAGTAGGAGTCAATCAATTCCGGACGATGAGCAAGAAGGATACTGTAGTTCCCATTTTCCGATGCGACAGCTACATCTTTCAACTGCTTAGCAATGCTGTACTTCTTATCAGTATACTTAAGAAGATCCGGGTCCGATATACCGCAGATGTTTAATTTTTGCCCACGCACATCAATCGTATCAAAACTGCCCTCCAAGACAGGAACATTGTAGGATTCGAAGATTTTCAGTATCTTTTCTATCTCACGACTCCAATACTCATGGTTTCCGGTAACGTAGTAGCAAGGGTATTTATTCGCTATAGCACGAAGCACCAGCTCGGTATTCCGATGGGGAAGCTTATCATCACAAATATCTCCTCCCAGTAAAATAATATCCGGCTTCTGTGCATGAATCGCGTCTATAAGCTCGCGTTGCCCTTCCCCATAGGAGCAGGAATGTAAATCCGTGATAAGGACAATTCGAACAGGTGCTGTCAGTTTCTCACTTTCCAGCGAATAGTGTTGTATTTTCAATTTGGTATTGAAGGCAAAGGGCGCTGTGATGCCTAAGATACAAGCAATCAGTAGTAGCAAAAGAGGCTTTGCGTTTTTCTTGCCTTTCCTCGGTTTCCGATCTATCTGTTCGTTTCTTCTATTTGCTGTTTCTTTTCTATCTGCCATTTCTACTCTTTCTATAATCTCAACATGGAAAAGGGGCGTTTCCTCTACTCCGGTTTTATAATTCCAATTCAATCCCTTTTTCTCGCAAGTTTTCGATACACTCCTGTAAATACTCCTGAGTATGTTCTTTGTAAACCGGACTGTCAATCATTTTTTCTTCAAGATTACGGTATTTTTCCGCTATCTTTCCCCTATAATTCTTATCTCTCCATTCTATAGAGACCTGATACCCTCTTTTTTCCATTTCATCCATCACTAAGGAATGATAGAGAAAGAGCTCATATGGAGAATATGAAAATACATAATCTACCGTTTTATGCTTCTTCTTCCATCCATTCCCCCTCAGGGCACAGCATTCTCTATGCTGCCCTAGAAGCTGATTTTTCGGCAGTAGAGGAATCATTTGTTCATGCCAAAGTCTCATCCTATTCTCCTGTTAGTAAAGTCGAAGGCTTCCTACTTTCATCCAACGCCTCTTATTTTCGTCCAATTGTGCTATTTTTTGGACGAAAAATCAATCTATTTGACAAATAATACTGCTTTAATCGTAGTAGAATAATCGTGTTTTATCATCCCACAAGCATTCCAGAATCAGCTCTTTATTTCTTAACTTGTCCAGCCATTTCTCACCTTGGTCGCCTAGACCATGAATAATTGCTGATAAGCCCCCTGCCACAGCCCCCACGGTATCCGTATCTTCCCCAAGGTTCACGGCGGATAAAACGACATTTGCATAATCCTTGATTATTAGTCCTATCCGTTCATCGTTTTCCTCATTTTTCTCAACGTGACTGATTGCCCACAAAGCAGCTTCCAAGGTGTCCACCACATATCCTGAGGATCTGATTTCCGAAATATCCAGCTGATGAATTCGATGGAGCCTATCGAAGGGCTTATCATACTGCAATGTGGGAAGGATATCCAAAATATTCTCTCCGGCAAGCAGTCTTTTCGCCACATGGACATAGATTACACAAGCCTCCTCCGAAATCCAATGCCCGTGGGTGATGGCGGAAACTGCCCTGATTTCTTCATCCGTACATTCCACAAAGGCCAAGGGCAGAATACGCATAAGGGAGCCATTGCCATTGGAGCGTTCCCCTGTACAAGGTTTTCCACTGGTGAGTGCCTGATACGTCGCATGCCCAATATCAAAAACTTCTCCATTGGCGGTAAAAGCATTTTCATGGAGCCAGGAAAGAAAGCGCTTTCTGATGTCCTCAATATGAATTTTCCCGTTATTTTCTTTGAGACTTTTCAAGGTCGCCAAGGTCATGGACGTATCATCCGACCAGGTCCCTGCCGGCTGATGATGACAGCCATAGCCTGTGAGATCCGTGCAAAGGAAGCTTCCTCGCTCCTGAAATTCGTAAGGAACACCAAGGGCATCGCCGATGGCAAAGCCAAAAATGGCGTCATAGAGTTGTTTGTTATTAGGGAGAATATTCTGCATATATTAGTCCTCATTTAAATATTGGTTCCACCACTGCTATTTTTTCGCATTTTCTTCCAGTTCCAGCATGCATCTATCGAAGTCAGGCGGGAATAGTCCATCCTGAATAACACGATATTTTTCAAATTCAGTTTCTACTTTTGCTGCGGCTATCTCAGCAGTAATAGAGGCAACATAGGTTAAGTATTCCGCTGTACCGGAACGGATGCTTATTTCTTCTTTTTTTCTTCGCTAAGTTAATCTCCTTGTTATTCACTTTAAGCCGAAGCAATTATTCACAGCTTATTGATCCTCTTTTATTTCCCAATGTCCACTGAATCCACGTCCTATAAATTGTACATTCGGCATCTCTGCTATTCTGCGCTTGATGGTTCGCACACTTACGCCTGTTGCCTCTGACATTTTTCCAATTGATATCTTTGCATTATTCCTTATCATGAGAATCAATTGATCTTCTAATTTAACTCGTTTATTACCTTGAGTGTCATCTTGAGTGCCATCTTGAGTGCCAAAATTCAAATTTGGCATAATTACAAAGAAGTTCGACCTATCGGAGTGAAACGCAGGCTTTTTACCTTATTTATAATTCACCTGAAATTCATAGGCATCTATTATCTTTCCGAAACCACTCCCTTTTCTCTACATACTCCGGCAGTTCTTCACGAGAAGTTGATGTTTTTCGCCACATCTTTTTACAATTACGTTGGATAAATTCTTCGCCATTTTCAAGAAGATAAATCAGACCTCCGGAAAATTCTGCATCATCCAAAGCATCCATTGTACCACCACTCTTATTAAGTCCATTCCACCTTGTGCAAAATATTCTTGACCATCTAATCGGACATTCATCCGCAAGCAATGCTCCTGCATTAGTCAGATTTATAAGCAGATTCTTTGCAAATGCCTTGAATCATCAAATCATATATGGGAATCCGTACAGAATCTTGAAAATTACAGCATTCATTCCTCATTGTGTCTATATTTTTCGATAGGATTGCCTTTTGAGTCTTTCCATCCATTCTTGGACTTCCCTATTACCACCCAACCCGCGCTTGATGGATTGTTGCAAATAATAATAAGCTTATTCATCCTCTTTTGAATCCTCCTCTTTCCTAGGAATTTCTTTTGTTACATCGCTGATTAGCCTTCCGAAGTCAATCGCATTCTTTGTAGTAATGACAGGTTTTCCGGTTTCTTGTTCAAGTGTTTCCTTAGCTACCTTTGCAACATTACCGCCTCGTTTGGCAACTTTCTTATTTTCCTCAAACCCTTGCGGATTTGAAGTATTGGTAATGTCTTTTGTTGCTGTTTCTGCAAGCATATTGAGAATAAGCTCTGTTGTTGACATATTATCCCGCAGATTTTGTTTTTTGAGTCCTTTGAAGTCTTTATATTCTCTTGTGGTCATACCCGACCAGGCTTTTGAAATTTCATTGGTGAGTATGGCATATTCCAATCCTTCTTTTACCCCATGATCTTGCCATGAATCAGTAAGCTCTTTTCTTACTTGAATTGCCTGAAGCCTTTGATTGATCCACTCTCTTGAATAACCTTTCTGTAAATAGGTTTCCAAAGCACGATCAATCGTGAGCTCCGGATCTATAATTTCATCCAGTCGTTCCTTACCGACTTCAGCTAACCACATCTTAAAAGGCTCCGCTTTCGGAGAGGGAACGGATTGAATGATACGGAAAATGCCTTGCATGTCCGCAACATCGGTATTGTACATTTTTCCGTCTTTTGGAGACTTTAATTTCAGTTGGCTACAAGTTGTAGCCAACTCATTTCCTTCTTTCTTTAATCTGGTTTTAAGAACGCTCCAATATTTTCTTGGATTTTCGCTCTCGGTTAAAACGCCAAGTATATCAATGATTGAAAAATACCATTCTTCTTTTTCATTGTCCCAAACAGAACGTATCTGATTGCCCTCAAATATTTTAATTTCATTATTCATCTTATCTACTTCCTTTATGACAGGTTTTTCATTCCTTGATAAATTCCAAAATATCATCCACCTTACAATTAAGAGCTGTGCAAATTTTCTCTATAACTTCCATCGTAACATTGCCAGCATTTGTCAATTTATTCATCGTGTAAATACTCACCCCAGAAAGAATTGCCAAGTCTTTTTTCTTCATGTTTTTATCTAAAAGTAAATGCCACAATTTTTTGTATGAATAGCAAATCAGTGTCTAGCAGCAACTTGCTTTATTATTTCCTCATCAGTTCTTACATCTTCTAATTTATCAGAAAAGAAGAAGCTAAGATTTTTATCCTCTTTATATTTTTCATACAAACTTCTTCTTAGAGTATATGCTTTATTACTATTCGCCTTTGATCTGGTATTTTTTCTTCCATCAGTCTCTCCGTTCCTTCTTACATCATAACAGTATATTGCATTAGGATTGTTTCCTTCACATCTTGAACCTTGGAGCCGTTGAATTAAGCCTTGCTTTTCTTCATACTTTTTATCTGGTATAAATTTTGAAAAAATTTCAGAGAAATCTACAAATAAATTTCTATTTGCATTACCTCTATTTATATTAAAGAAATTCGCAAATTCATCTGAAGAATTGAAGTGAACCTCGTAAAAATCCGCATACGCTTGTATAGATTCCTTAATATTATTTGCCTTAATGAATTCTAATTTTACCTTAGCATATTCAGATGGCTTTCTTTCTGTATCATTATATAGCTTTAATATTACAACATAATCCTCTTTTTTGTACTTGAATATAAAACTATCAATAACCCATTCTTTCTCCTCCATACTACTTAACAACTTAGGTAGATGTTTAAATCTAATTTCAGCCATATAATCACCTCATAGTATTTTTATATTCTTTCCGTTCTTTATTCTATTATCTACTGGTTCCTATACATTCTTTTATATAGCCAACACAATGCATTATCTCGACAAACGGGAATGTTCCTTAACCTGTATATGCATCTTCACCGCTGTTCTTAAAGTTATGCTTTGCAAGCCATTCCTCTTCGTCTTCATTTTCAGGAATATCAATTCTCTCAATCTTGAAAATAACTGGTCTGGTTCCATCGTTACAACATGCAATCATCATACGATTATCCTTTGTCCAGCAGATTATTCACCCCTCAAACTTCCGATTTTTAGGGGAATTGTTTCCCTCTACAAGATACCTTCTAGCCAAGAATACTTTTCATACCGATTAAGGTTTTCTCTGGCTATTCTTTTTCTTTCTTTTTCTGTTTCATTTAATTTGCTGGATGGAATATACAGAAGCTCCTCATCAATATACGCATCTGTTTCCATTTCATAAATTTCCTTAAGAAAATCTTCTATCTCTGCATCAGATACTTCAATGCTTACAGAACATAGAATATCCTCTACAAATCCAAGCTTATATAGATTATAATCACCTTCTGTTATAATCACGATCCAGTCTGGTTTCAATTCATTAAAATGCTTTTTTAGACGTTCAGCATCCTTTTTATATATGTCCTCAATAACTTTCATACCTACGGCCCTCTCCAGAGAAGTTTACTTATTGCTCTTCTTCATCATAATCATTTGTAAGCAGTACCGCAGGCGTATTCTCGCAAACTGGCACCATCTACTTTACATCCATAACATATTTTATATTTTCATCGAGTTCATAGCAACGATGCAAAGCATCAAGTTTTATTTCTAGAGCTGGATTGCATGGATGCTCCTGAGGATTAATAAGGGTCCAGTTTTTTATCCGCAAATTCCTCTCTTCGGGTAGAAAATCCGCCTTTCCGTGCCAATACTCCTTGATTTTTAAGCACAGTTTCCTGTATTTTTATTTTCAGTTCAAACCCTTTTTTGATAAAAGTTAGAGAGTATTTGTAATGTAAGCGTCATAATTTAGCTCTCTACAAAGCAATTTTCTCTGCGATAAGTTCAATTACTTTTACGGTTTCTGAAAACGCCAAATCCCCTACATAAGGATTGTCCGTTAAATATGTCTTCCACAGTTTTTGAAGATAATCGTCCTCCCTTATATCCTCAATTATTTCCATTGACTGTTTCATAAGCGACAAGCTTTCTCTTCTATTTGCAGTTGAAAAAATCGCTTGTTTTAGAATTTCAAAGTCAATTTCCTCTTTTTTTAAGTTATATAAATTATATAAATCATAAAAATCTCGCATCCTTGCTGTGGCAATATTCCTTTTTATAACGCTCTCATACTTTTCAGCCAATATCGTCTCAAGGGGATACGCTAAAACTCTAAGACTTTCCTCTTGAAACATACAAGAATATAGATACTCGATTTCTTTTGGTGTTATGACATCTACGGTTGTAATATCAATCTTCATGTCATTTTTAATCTTATCAAAGTTAGCTATTAAATGTACTCTAAAGTTTTCATATTCATCTTCTTCTCGTATATGGCTTATACCCGTTATTTCAAAGTCTATACCGTCATCTACCTTTACATTTATGATTTCAGAAACAATATTTCGTATAACTTCTTCCTTTCAAACTTTCCGAGCCTAACATTTATAAAACCTCCATATATTTTCTGAGCTCATCTTCAACACCAAGGCTTCTACCATATTTAATAAGATTTCTAACATTCTTACCTTTGCTCTTAAAATATCCGGTTATTGCATTGATAAATATTTGCTTATCAATGGATTTCCTTTCCAGAACAATATCGCATATGCATCTTTCCATGTTATAGCATTTAACAGTTGGTCCAAGCGGAGTTTTCGTCTTAATAACTCCTAAATTGAAAAAATCTCTCTTTACGTAATGAACCTTAATATTTGGAAATTTCCGTTTGATGTGCCCTACATTATACCCCTGAGGCACAGTGATATGAAAAACATTAGGTGTTCTGTCACTAAATACAAGAAGATACAAAGCTGTATGAAAAGAAAATACCATTTGCTCATTATTAACGGATATAGCAGCAAAGTCATCATCTATGGCATCCTTTTTCTTATAAACACCATTTTTAACTCTCTCAAACTCGCTTTTTTTGACAAGTGAAACTGAGATATGTCGTTTGATGCCTATCTCTTCTGCCTGTCAATTCGTAATAATATCATTTTTTTCTCTATAAATTCAGTATATTCATTACTAATTTGACCATTACATCTTTTTCTTCCGGCTTTGACTCAGCAATCATTAATGTTATCGCCACCAATGCTCCATCACTCAGTCTTTTGATTCCATTTTGAAATAACACAACATTTTTATCTAAAAATTCCAAGAAAAGCGAGGCAGCTATTCTTTTACAACCATCTACATAGGGATGATCCTTAATCATAAAATACAATAAGTTTGCAGCTTTCTCTCTACCGATGAATACACCTCTTTTCCAAAAGCACTTTGATATATCGCCGCAATTATACCTGATACTTTTCCAACTTCTTTTTCTACTCCAAAAACATCTGTATGAAAAGAATCTCGCATTTTTCCAACCATTTGAACACACTCTTCATAGGTAATACGATATGTGGGCCTACTCCCATCTAATTCGCATAAGGTCTGGTGATCATATCCAAGTTATAGATTTTCGGTTTTCTTCCACCTGAACTTTTGTCGGAAAAACCGACAGAAGTCTCATCTAATTCTCCTGAAGCAAGAATATTTGTGATGTGCTCACTTACCGTAGCATGCTTAACATCAAACAATACTTCTATTTGTTTCTGTGTCAACCAAACTGTTTCCTGCTCAGGATTTATTTGAACTTCAATATTAATATTGCCATCCGTAAATAAAATTATCTCATTTTTCATCCATAAGACCTCACTATTTTAGCAAGAAAATGGTTTGCACTCTTTTTTCTTCATTTTAACATAGTAAGCTTTATTTCTAAAAATCATCCTCTCACTGACATGGTTCTGATATTTCATCTGCATTAATTTGTGTGAGGTAAAGAAGTAATAGAAGTGTAAAATTTTTTGCCGTCCCCATCCGGCGCTTGCGCACTGCGCCGGATAGTTCGGGCATTACTCCGGCAATTCTACCTTGCCGACGAAGTTGTAGTAGATATCGACGTCCTGCCTGCGGGTGCCGTTTTCATCGTGATAGCACTCGTGGACGACGATCTTTTCGACAATTTCTCTCAGAAGTGTGTGGATGAGTTCTTCAAAGCCCATATACTTGTGAATGACCTTCAAAAAACGGTCTGCGTTGGCCGTGGCCTCCTGTGCTTTGGAAAGCTCCGTTTCCAGCGCGGCAGCGCGGTCTTTGAGCTGCTTTTGCTCCGCCTCATAGTCGGCGGAAAGCTCTGTAAACCGTTCATCCGTGATCCGTCCGGCTACGCTGTCCTCATACAGCCGCTTGAAGATGGCGGACAGCTCCGTGATCCGCTTTTCGGCGGCGTCCAGATCCTTACGCCTTGCGGCGTTCTTCTTTTTGCCGCCGTCCTCGTTCTGCTCGATCAAGAGCTTGCGGAACCTGGCCTCGTGCTTTGCGGCGTAGCTGGTGATCTTGCAGATGTTCTCGGTCACGCCTTCGGCCAGATGGTCGGTGCGGATAAAGTGCGCTGTACAGTCCGTTGTCCGCTTCTTGTAGCTGCCGCAGATATAGCAGTCCTGCTTCCGCTTGTCCGTCTGATACCGCTGCTGGTAAAGCACGCTGCCGCAGTCAGCGCAGAACAGCAGGCCAGAGAACAGGCCGACTTCCCCGTAGCGGTTGGGGCGTATAAGCAGGGTTTGGGGAAGGCACTCCCCAACAAGATTCCCGCGGGGGAAAATAAGCGAAAAGCGAATTTTGGCACCGTGGTAGAATCTTGCTCTAAGAAAGTGGCGGCTTCCGGCGTCCTCTATCTACTACTACAATTTCCGGCGGGGCGTTCTGGCTGCCTTTTGCTGTATCAGTGCCATAAAAGGGAAATATGCCAACTCTGCGGGCAGCATTTTTGAGAAAATCCCTCTCACTATCTACAACACCAAACAGGACAAAAATGACGGAGATTTTTAGAATTTTTTTCAAATTTCCCTTTCAATCTCCACTCCCCAAAGAAAAGGAAAACTGCCAAAGATTCCGGAAATCTTTTTCTGATTTTCCTTTCATATACCACACCACCGCAAAATCAGATTTGCTAACTCCATTTCCCCTTTTCATGGCTTAATATGGTCAATTTTTCAAAATACCAAATGAAACAGGAACTTTTTTCAAAACTAGGGCGGCGGGGTGGCTCTCCGGTGAAAAATGGACGCAAAAAAGCAGGAAACCTTGTTGCTGATTTCCTGCTCGGTGTGCCGTCCTCTGGCGGCGGTTATTCAGTTGTAAATGAGAGTGTGGCTACTTGTCCAGCCGGAACTTAAACAACGCTTTCAGAAGTGTTTCCGTGATGTAGTCCTCTGCGTCCCGGTCTGCCTGCCCCGCTTATTCGGGCGGCATACCGTATGTAGCCCCTGTAATGCTGCAACACAAGGATGATCGCTTCCAGCTTGCCGCTGGTCGCCTGTACGATTGTTTCATAAGGGAGAAGCCTGCTATTTTGCAACTGGTTCAATTACGCAACGGTGTAAATCTTTACATCGGGGTCTGCGCTCCAAAGCGGTTGCAGTCCCACAAATACATCGCTCTTGAACATATCGCTGGAAAGATACGCTTGTGCGTGTTCTGCGTTGTCAAATCCATGAAGCACCTGTACATCTTCGTCACGGATAAGCAGGTCTTTTGTCAACGCTCCCTCAATCGTATCAAGGAACGGCTGGCGATAGTCGGTATAAACCTTTGCTGCTGCCGGACGGTTTGCTTCGTTGATTTTCATTGTGATTTCCAAATAAGCCTTTACTTTCATTGTGATTTCCTCCATTTCGTTATTTTGCTCTGGCTTTGAGCTTGCCTTAATTATAGCGGCTTGACTTCTGCATGAAAAAGATATAAGTAAATTTATGAGTTGCTTATAAATTTAATAGTAACTTATGTTTGCATAGTTTCGTTGCTATAATTACAATAGCAAAACGCAAGAGAAAGGAATAAACGCTATGTATAAACCAAAATTAGAGAAAGATATTCGCTGCCCTTTGGAATATGGATTGACTGTTTTTGGTGGCAAATGGAAGTCCAGAGTGATTTGTGTTTTAGCGGAAAAAGGTACTTTAAGATATAGTTCTATCCGCAAGGAAATGGCTAATATTACTGACGCTGTATTAGCTTCAACACTCAAAGAATTGATTTCTGACGGTATCGTAAAACGGCAGCAATTTGATGAAATACCTCCCCGTGTTGAATATTGCCTAAGTGAAAAAGGAATTTCTGTTGTTCCTATACTCCAAACTATTTGTAGATGGTCTGGTGCATACCACAAAGAAGATAATGAAAACACTCTGTTGCAATGTCAAAAATGCGATTACCATAATCCAAAATAAAAGGGGGCTTCAAAACATGATTACTTATACTGACGAAAAAAAGTTCACGCAACAATCCGTACAAGATTTATTTCTCTCCGTCGGCTGGGTATCGGGAAAATACCCTACCCGTTTATATAAAGCATTGCTTAATTCATCTACGGTGCTGACAGCATGGGACGACAATCAACTTGTAGGGCTTGTACGGCTCTTAGATGATAATGAAATGCTTGCCTATATGCACTACGTTCTTGTCCGTCCAGATTATCAGGGACAAGGTATTGCCGGAACATTGGTAGAAATGGCAAAGGAAAAATATAAAAACTATCTGTACATTGAAATTATGCCCGAAGAAAGCAAAAATGCAGCTTTTTATGAAAAGCATGGTTTCCAGCGTATGAGCGACGGGGTAGCTATGCAACTATGCAATTTTTCTAATCAATTTTGATAATTTCCTAAAAACAGGCAGATAAGCAAATGAACACTTATCTGCCTTATGCTTATTTTCTGGAATAGCAGGCGGTTATCTTTCTGATTTGTGTTTGTTACTTTATCGCACATGAGCATTTGCACAAGGAATGTCCCGACACTTCCCTGTTCTCTTAGAATTTCATTCGTAAGTTTTCACCGGATTTAGAGTTGTTATTAATGTTCGTCATTTTTGAAATTCGTGTTGCTGAGACAGAATATAGCGAATAAGTATGCCACAACTGTGAAGGCTAAAACGATGCAAATTGTAGTGAAATCCGGCATGCCGAATGCGATTGTACGCATGGCATCAACTTGATATGTTAAAGGATTCATGCGAGAAATACATTTTAGAATGAATGGCGCATTGTCAAAAGAATAAAATAAGGGTGCGGCAAAAAGAATTGGCACTAAGAGGGTATCCATCACAAAGTCTCGTTGCTTATAATTTTTTATCAGTAGCGCAACACAAATCAGGATAGAAGCCCAAAACAGCACGCTAATCATTAAAAAAACGATGATCATGCAAAATCTATAAAACGAAAAAGATCCACCAACAAAAAAGGAAAGAATATATAGAATGCTAGCTTGAATGACAACTCCTACGATTGGAAAGGTTGCTATTCCGAGTATATAAATTGCCGGATGAATGCCGTTAAGAATCTTTAAGCTTAAAAGCCCCCAACGCTTGTCCGTTATCATGCGATAAACGCATTGGTACATTTCTTTAAATAACGACATGGCAAAAATGCCGATTAAAGAATAGGAAAGAAAACTTACAGTCGTTCCATTGAAGGATATATCTCCAAATGTAGCCTGAATCCCTACTGAGTAAAATAAGAAATATAGGATAGGAGAAATCAAACTACTATAGATAATTTGTTTGTTGGACCAAAGTGCTTTCAACTCATTATTGACCATTATGGGTAAACCCTTTAGCCCGAGCTGCCCGGGCTTAATATACATTTGAAATTTACGCATTTTCTGTTGCCTCCTCTTGCATCATGATTTCCTTAAGCCCCAAGCGTTCACTACCCATACTGGTAATCGATACTTCGGCTAAAAGCTTTCCAATAATGCAGTTCAAATCTACAGAAGACTCAATGAAACTTACTGTTTGCTCTTCAAGCTTAGCTCCTTGGTCAATCAGTTCCTTTTTGAGCGTCTCGCTCATTTCGCCGGAGAAGAAAATATTGATTTCCCTTGTCAATTGGTGAGCACTTAAAAAATCCCGCATACTACCAAAGTAAAACTGCTGACCTTGGTTTAGAAATAGAATTTTATTGCAGTAATCTTCCAGCATTCCCAAATCATGGGATGAAACAAGAGCCAGTTTCTTTTCATCAAAACATTTCTCTTTCAAATATTCAAATAGTCCATGGGAGTAACGGTAATCCAGACCGGCTGTTGGTTCGTCCAAAATCATTATTTCAGGCTTATGAACTAAAGTACGTGCAACTTGAACTCTTTGTTGTTGTCCGCCGGAGAGTGAATCAGGGGAACGGGTATAGAAATCTGTAAGATCAAGAATTTCAGAGATAGAATCCGTTGCCGCCTGTGATTCTTTCTTAGAAAGACCGGTCAATACAGCTCCAAGCATAATGTTATCTCGCACATTTAAATACCAATCAATGGATTGCTTTTGTGGGCTTATGCCTAAATCATGATAAGTAAGCTTAGGTGAGCAAGTGATACTTCCGTGTTGGGGAGTGAAAATTCCGGATAATACATTGAGTAAAGTGCTTTTTCCGGCTCCGTTTTTACCAACAACAGCAATAAAATCTCCTTTCCCTGCCTCAAAAGAGATGTCACAAATTCCGTTCTGCGTTCCTTCGTAAAAATAGGATACATCTTTAAGCGTCAGCAATGCCATGGTTAATCCCTCCTATTCCTATTGAGCAAAATATGTAATTGGTCAAGCGCTGCATCAGAATAAATATTCTTAATATGCTAGTTGATTGTACGAACATTAACGTCATACAGTGCTGCCATTTCCATTTTCATTCATTAATCCGACGCACTCTTCAAGTTCTTTATAACCTTTATAACAAGCCAAAATAAGCTGAAGCATATATCTGATAAACGGAATCGGATAATTAAAGGGCAACCGACATCCCGCCTCCTTGATTGGTGTTAGCAGGAGTTCAGATTGAAACAATTTTAACCGGGATGCCGGGATAGCAGGCAAAGTATGCCGTTTAACAATATCAATATATGAAGAACAATATGATACAAGTCCGGTATCACGCGTTTTTCACTCATAGGAATGAGCCTTAGCGTGCCTTTAAAGCACGCATTGTACCCTTTCAGTTTCCTTTCGGAGGCACCAAAGATGGTGTAATACCAATGGCAAAAAAACTGAATTGTAAACCACAACACAAGGATCGTGAACAAAATCCATTTACCTGTAGGCTGAAAAAAACGATAACTGATTAGTCCTATGCTATACAGGCAAAGCATGGCAAACTCTGCGCTCCGAATTCCCATACCTTCAGCAAGAATTCGTTTCCCGAAGCGCCATGTAATCGTACATCCCAGAAACCATATCCAAAGCAATATTTGCACGAATGGCATGAATATCATATTCATCCAGAAACCTCCATAGAAAGATTTTTACATACACTACAGTAAAAAGCTTTCAGTTCTATAAATTGCAAAGAAAACCTTATTTGGAGAACTCGTGGGTAATGTTATGAATTTATTGAAAATCTTTTCTTTGATAGTATCCTCTTCTCCTTTTATCGTCAAGCTATATGAATTGATTGGAGAAAAGAACTCACTTATTTAATCGAATAATCGTACTAAAAAACAAAGACTACAATATGTTTCTCCATTTTCTAAACCCTATACCTTGAATGAGTCTTTACTATCTTTTAGACTCTTCTCCAATGGCAATTTCTTCCAGTTGTCCTTTCTTAACCAAGTCCTTTAACTTCACTGCATTACCCTTTGAAGCTACAAATTGCTCCATTCCCTCCTCCTTTTTTGAGCAACAAAAAAAGAGCCCTAAAGACCACACCGACCATAATACTATTTAGTATCATCATTCACATTTAATACAGTACCTATTTCTTCATAGACTGATATAGTATCTAAGAAATCAACATCTTTAGCATATGGGTTATTCTGTGTGTA